>NZ_JBHZDA010000065.1:0-39615 GCF_042755665.1 Streptomyces sp. NPDC059142 | reverse complement strand
GGTCCGTACGGCGTACGGACCGGACCACGCCCCTGTTCGTTCCGGCTCCTCGGCGGATCAGGAGGCGAGGAGCAGCACCTTGCCGTTTTTGGTGCCGCTCTCCAGCGCCCGGTGCGCGTCGGCGGCCCGCTCCATCGGCAGTGTCTGGTCGACGATCGGCCGGACCCGCCCGTCCGCGATCAGCGGCCAGACATGTTCCCGAACCGCCGCGACGATGGACGCCTTCTCGGCCAGCGGGCGGGCGCGCAGCGAGGTCGCGGTGATGGCGGCGCGCTTGCTCAGCAGGGCGCCCAGATTGAGTTCGCCCTTCGTCCCGCCCTGGAGCCCGATCACCGCGAGCCGGCCGTTCACGGCCAGCGCCTTCACGTTCCGCTCCAGGTACTTGGCGCCGACGATGTCGAGGATGACATCGGCCCCGGCGCCGTCCGTGGCCGTGCGGATCTCCTCCACGAAGTCCTGCTCGCGGTAGTCGATCAGGATGTCGGCGCCCAGCTCGGCGCAGCGCGCCAGCTTGTCGGGGCCGCCCGCCGTGACCGCGACCCGCGCGCCCACGGCCTTGGCGAGCTGGATCGCCATCGTGCCGATCCCGCTGGCGCCGCCGTGCACCAGGACGGTCTCGCCGGGCCGCAGGTGCGACACCATGAAGACGTTGGACCAGACCGTGGCGGTGACCTCCGGCAGCGCCGCGGCGGCGGTCAGCTCCAGCCCCGCCGGTACGGGCAGGAGCTGCCCCGCCGGTACGGCGACCCGCTCGGCGTAGCCGCCGCCGGCCAGCAGCGCGCACACCTCGTCGCCGACGGCCCATCCGGCGACACCGGGCCCCAGCGCGACGATCCGGCCCGCGCACTCCAGACCCGGGTACGGGGAGGCGCCCGGCGGGGGATCGTAGAAGCCCTGACGCTGCAACAGATCGGCGCGGTTCACGGCGCTCGCCACCACCTCGACCAGCACCTCGCCGTCACCGGCTACTGGATCGGGCACCTCGGCCCATACGAGCGCGTCGGGGCCGCCGGGTTCCGGAATCGTGATCGCATGCATGGCCGCGAGGCTACTCCTGAGCACCCGGCCCGGAGGCCAGGTCGCCCCGGACACCGCTTCAGTTGGCGAGATCGGACTCCGCGGGGCTCGTGGCCCGGACAATGGTGATCAGCCGGTCGGTGAGCTGGAGCGGGCTCGCGGCCGGGTCGTCGTAACCGAGCAGCCGGTGCCCGCGCAGCACGCTCACCACCAGGTCGTCCGTCTCCCGTACGCTCCGCCCCACCTCGGCCTTTATCACCGGGCGTTCGATGAGGTCGAGTCCGCTGCCCTGCTGGATCAGATCCTCCATCACCGTGCCGGCGCTGGGGCTGAGCACCGAGAGGCCGAGCAGCCGGCCCGCCGCGCTCGCGCTGGTGATCACGGCGTCCGCGCCGGACTGCCGCAGCAGCGGCGCGTTCTCCTCCTCGCGGACCGCGGCGACGATCTTCGCGCCCCGGTTGAGCTGCCGCGCCGTCAGGGCCACCAGGACCGCCGTGTCGTCGCGCTGGGTGGCGATGACGATCTGGCGGGCGCGCTGGAGTTCGGCCCGCAGCAGTACGTCGCTGCGGGTGGCATCGCCGACGACCCCCACGAACCCCTCGGCGTTGGCCGCCTCGATCACCTTGTTCGACGGGTCGACGATGACGATCTGTTCCTTCTTCAGCCCGGTGGCGCGGAGGGTCTGTATCGCGGAGCGTCCCTTGGTGCCGTAGCCGACGATGACGGTGTGGTCGCGCAAGTTGGACCTCCAGCGGTTCAGCCGCCACTCCTCCCGGGTGCGCTCCGTGAGGACCTCAAGAGTGGTTCCGACCAGGATGATGAGAAAGCAGACCCGCAGCGGGGTCACGAGCAGGACGTTCACCAGCCGCGCGCTGTCGCTGTACGGGACGATATCGCCGTACCCCGTCGTGGAGAGCGTGACGGTGGCGTAGTAGACGGAGTCGAGGAAGTCGACGGACTCGTCCGCGTTGTCGTGGTAGCCCTCCCTGTCGATGTAGACGAGGAAGACCGTCAGCGCGAGGACGAAGAGCGCCATCAGCAGCCGTCGGCTGACCTGCCGGAGCGGCCGTACGGCAGTGCGGCGCGGCAGCTTCACCCGTGCGGCGACCAGATGCTCGTCCGCGCGCCTGGCCATCGCATCCTGGCCGGGAAGTTTCACGTGAAACACCCTCCGTCGACCGATGCCATGGCGTTCCACGGCAGGTCGAGCACTTCCAGATCGTCGCCCGGCCGCGCGCCACCGGGCTTCACCACCGCGAGCCCGTCCGCGGCGGCGATGCCGCGCAGCATGGCCGGACCGTTGAATCGCAACGGTACGAGCCCTTCGTCCCGGTGGACGAAGGGGACCAGCCGGGTGTCGGAGGGATGCCCGTGCACCGCGTCCCGTACCGGTACGTGGTACGGGGTCCGGGGAGCCCGCCCCGCCAGCCCGCAGAGCACCGGCTCGGCGAGCGTCAGCAGCCCGGAGACCGCCGCGAGCGGATTGCCGGGCAGCCCGATGAAGAGCCGGCCGGGCGCCCGCCGGGCCAGCACCATGGGATGGCCGGGGCGTACGGCGACCCCGTCCACCAGCAGTTCGGCGCCCGTCCGCCGCAGCACGGTGTGGACATGGTCGACCGGTCCCGCCGCCGTGCCGCCCGTGGTGATGACGAGGTCCGCCGTGGACGCGGAGACGGCGCGGTGCAGCGCCTCGGCGTCGTCGCCGAGGCGGCGGGTGGCGACGACCTCCGCGCCGAGGGCGCGCAGCCAGGGTGCGATCAGCGGGCCGAGGGCGTCGCGGATCAGTCCGTCGTGGGGGAGCCCCTCGGCGAGCAGTTCGTCGCCGAGGACCAGCACCTCGACGCGTGGGCGCGGGACGGTGGGCAGCTCGTCGTATCCGGCCGCCGCGGCGAGCCCGAGCACGGCGGGGGTGATCACATAGCCGGCGGGCAGTAGCTGCTCGCCGGAGCGGCACTCCTGGCCGCGCGGGCGGATGTCCTGGCCCTGGGTCACCGGGCGCTGGGCGTGCAGATGTCCGGCGGTGTCGGTACGGGCGTGCTCGCTGCGGATCACGGCGGTCGCCTCGGGCGGCACACGGGCGCCGGTGGCGATCCGTACCGCCGAACCGTCGGGGAGGGGCGCGGCCGTGGCGTGCCCGGCGAGCAGACCGGCGCCGTCGCCGCTGTCGCCGGTGGTGTCCTTCTGTACGGACCAGGGCCCCGGCCCGGCGACCGCCCAGCCGTCCATGGCGGAGGTGTCGAAGGACGGCAGGTCGGTCAGTGCGGCCAGCGGCTCGGCGAGCGCCAGGCCCAGGGCCTGGTCCAGGGGGGTCCGGCGGGCCCGCGCGGACGGCGCCGTATCCCCTGCCGGGCGCCCGGAGCGGGCCGCGAGCGCACGGGCGTCGGACCACGCCGTGGCGCGGTGCCGACGGGACGCGGCGGGATCCGGGCCGGACGCCCCGGCGCCCCGGCCGTCGGCGGAGCCGCCGCCCGTGGCGTGGGTGTGGCCGCCGCCGGTGGCATGGGCGTGGCTACCGCCGTGGCGGTGGCTGCCGCCCGGCCCCGCCGCGCCCCGGCCGACGAGGGCCAGCACGTCGTCGATCCCGTCGATCGCCTCGGTGCCGTCGGTCCTGTCGGTCCTGTCGGTCCTGTCGATCGCCTCGGTGCCGCGGGCCTCGTCGAGCCCACCGGCCCCTTCCGTGCCGTCGGTCCCGTCGCTGCCGTCGGCCCGGTCGACCTCGCGGTCATGGGCGGTCATTCTGCGTCGGCCCCCTTGGACCCCGTGGCGCCCCCGGTGGTGTCGCCGGTGGCGCCCCCGGTGGCCTTCGTCCCGGTCTCCGTCGCCGCCTCCGCCTCCGCCTCGGCGGCCCAGCGCAGGGCCAGCGTCCCGGCCTTGCGGGCGGCCTCCGCGACGGCTTCGGGCCCGGGGGGGGGGGCGGGCGCCGCCCCCCCCCGCCCCCCCCCCCCGCTGGCCGCGCGGGGCGGGGCGGGGGGCGGCGCGGCCCCCGGCGCGCGCCGCCGCGTACCCGACCAGGAAGGTCGTCAGCGGAGCGGCGGGCCGGGCGACGCCGTGCGCGGCATCGCGGGCGAGATCGAGAAGGGCGGTGGTGTCGACGTCCAGCTCGATGCCGAGTTCGTCCTTGACTGCGGTGATCCATTCGTCCAGCACGGTCCCATGCTCCCTGATCCGGGCCCGTGCCGTGGAGATGTCCTCCCAGGTGTCACAGTCGAAGGAGGCGAGGGGCCCCGCGTCGACCCGGGCGAGTTCGAGTTCCTGCGTGAGCAGCCGCAAGGGCAGCCCGGCGAGGCTGCCGTACTCGGTGGCGAGCAGGGCGATCTCACGGCGCAGCGGCTCGGCCCGGTACGCCGCGACCAGCGGCTGGTCCCGGCCGTCGGCGTCGGTGAGCAGCGCCGCCTCCGCACCGCTCCCGGTGAGCGTCCCGACCAGGCGGCGCACCGTCGGCCGGGAGAGGAACGGCAGGTCGGCGGAGAGGACGAGCACGGTCTCCGTACCGGTCGCCACGGAGCGCACCCCGGCGTCGAGCGCGGCAAGGGGCCCGCCGCCCGGCGGCTCCTCGCGCGCCCAGCGCACCGGGCGGGCCGTCGGCCGCCGGCCGCCCACGACCACCGTCTCGGCGGCCCCGTCGCAGGCGGCGAGCACCCGGTCGAGCAGCGCCCGGCCGCCGACCCGCAGGCCGGGCTTGTCGGCCCCGCCGAGCCGTCTGGCGGCGCCTCCGGCGAGCACGATGGCGTCATACGCGGTCATGGCTGCATTATGTGCCGTGGCCGCCGCCCGGGAGTACGCGCGGTCACGCGTTCTTCGGACCCGGCCCCGTCACAGCGTGCGCAGCAGCACCGCCGGTTGCTCGACGCAGTCCGCGACCCGGCGCAGGAAGCCGCCCGCCGTGCCGCCGTCGCAGACCCGGTGGTCGAAGGTGAGCGAGAGCTGGACGACCTGACGGACCGCCAGCTCCCCCTGGTGGACCCAGGGTTTGGGCACGATCCGTCCGATGCCGAGCATCGCCGCCTCGGGGTGGTTGAGGATCGGGGTGGAGCCGTCGACCCCGAACACCCCGTAGTTGTTGAGGGTGAAGGTGGATCCGGTCAGGTCCCTCGGCGTCAGGGTGCCGGTACGGCCCGCCTCCGTGAGCCGGGCGAACTCGGCGCTCAGCGACTCCGCGGAGCGGGTGTGCGCGTCCCGTACGACGGGGACGACCAGCCCGCGGTCGGTCTGCGCGGCGAAACCGAGATGCACCTCGGGCAGCCGCACGATCTCCCGGGCCGCCGTGTCCACCGTGGCGTTCAGCTCGGGGTGCCGGGCCAGGGCCGCCGTGCAGATCCGGGCGAAGAGCGCGATCAGCGAGATCTTTGGTCCGCCCGCCGCGTTCATCGCCGTACGGGCGGCCAGCAGCTCCGTGGCGTCCGCGTCGACCCAGCAGGTGGCGTCCGGGATCTCGCGGCGGCTGCGGACCAGCTTGTCCGCGACCGCCCCCCGTACGCCCCGCAGCGGCACCCTGGTGGCGCCGGGCGGCAGCGGGGAGACCTCCGGCGCGGGCCGCGCCGCCGTGGACGGCGCGGCTGCCGGGGCCGGTGCGCGGTGGGGCGGGGCGTCCGGGGCCGCCGTGGACGCGGCGACGCCTTCCCGTATCGCCTGCTCGACGTCGCACCGCAGGATCAGGCCGTCCCGGCCCGAGCCCGAGAGCGTCCGCAGATCGAGGTCGTGCTCGCGGGCGAGCCTTCGCACCAGCGGCGAGACGACCGCCACGGGACCCGCCGTCCCGTTCGCGGCGGAACCGGCAGGACCGGAAGGACCGGCAAGGCCGGCGGGAGGCGCCGTACGGAGCCCGTCCCCGGGCGGCCGGACCCGGCGCCTGCGGGCCACCGGCGCGCCCGTGCCGTACCCGACAAGCACATTGCCCGAACCGCCGGCCTCGGCCGGGGACGCGGAGGACGAGGCCCCGGAGGACGACGGGGACGGAGAGGGAGAGGGAGAGGGAGTCGGCGCGGACCCGGCCGCCGGAGCCTGAGCCGGGTCGGAAGCAGGACCGGAGCCCGGAACCGGGGCCTCGGGCGAAGGCGGGGCCGACGCGCCCACCGCGACGGTCAGCAGCGGCGCCCCGACCGGCAGCTCCGTGCCCTCCTCGCCGTAGCGGGCCGTCACCACGCCCCCGTACGGGCAGGGCACCTCGACCATCGCCTTGGCCGTCTCGACCTCGACGACCGGCTGATCGACGGCGACGACGTCCCCCACGGACACCAGCCAGTGGACGATCTCCGCCTCGGTCAGCCCTTCACCGAGGTCAGGCAGTTTGAATTCCAGCACCTGCGCCATCAGCTCTCCGTCTCCCACTGGAGCCGCGCGACCGCGTCCAGCACCCGGTCCACTCCCGGAAGATGGTGCCTCTCCAGCATGGGCGGCGGATAGGGAATGTCGAATCCGGCCACCCGCAGCACCGGCGCCTCCAGGTGGTGGAAGCAGCGCTCGGTGACCCGCGCGGCGATCTCGCCGCCCGGCCCGCCGAACCCGGTGGACTCGTGGACGACGACCGCCCGGCCCGTGCGGCGTACGGATTCCGCCACCGTCTCGTCGTCGAAGGGGACCAGCGAGCGCAGATCCACGACCTCCAGGTCCCAGCCCTCGGCGCGGGCCGCCTCCGCCGCTTCGAGACAGACGGGAAGCGAGGGGCCGTACGTGAGCAGCGTGGCACTGGAGCCCCGGCGCCGGACGACCGCGCGCCCGATCGGCCCGACCTCGGCCGGCGTCTCCGGCGACCACGCGGACTTCGACCAGTAGAGCCGCTTCGGCTCCAGGAAGACCACCGGGTCGTCGGAGGCGATGGCGGCCCGCAGCAGTCCGTACGCGTCCTCGACCGTCGCGGGGGTGACGACATGGAGGCCGGGGGTCGCCATGTAGTACGCCTCGGAGGAGTCGCTGTGGTGCTCGACCCCGCCGATCCCGCCGCCGTACGGCACCCGCACCGTGATCGGCAGCGGCATGGCGCCGCGCGTCCGGTTGCGCATCCGCGACACATGGCTGATGAGCTGTTCGAACGACGGATAGGCGAAGGCGTCGAACTGCATCTCCACGACCGGCCGCAGCCCGTACATCGCCATACCGACGGCCGTGCCCAGGATGCCCGCCTCGGCGAGCGGGGTGTCCGTGCAGCGCTCGTCCCCGAACTCCGCCGCGAGCCCGTCGGTGATCCGGAAGACCCCGCCGAGCGTGCCCACGTCCTCCCCGAGGACATGGACCGTCGGGTCCTCGGCCATCGCGTCCCGCAGCCCGCGCTGGAGCGCCAGCGCCATCGTGGCGGGCTTCGCCGCGACAGCCGCCTTCTCCGCCACTGCTCCGGTGCCGGTGCCTGTGCCGGTCATCGCGGATCACCCGCCCCTTCGGCGGACGGCTCGGCGGAAGCGGCCAGCTCGGCCCTGAGCTGGTCCTCCTGCTCCCGGAGCTGTGACGTCCGCTCCGCGAAGACATGCGCGAACAGGTCCATGGGGTCGAGCACCGGATCCGCGTTCATCCGCTCGCGCAGCCGCGCGGCCATCGCCTCCGCGGAGTCGGCGGCCTCCCTGACGCCGTCGTCGTCGAGCACCCCACGCTCCCTCAGCTCGTGCTCCAGCAGCCGCACCGGGTCGTGCGCGCGCCAGGCCTCCACCTCGTCGCCCTCGCGGTAGCGCGTCGCGTCGTCGGCGTTCGTATGGGCGTCGATGCGGTACGTCACGGCCTCGACCAGCGTGGGTCCCCCGCCGTGCCGGGCGCGCGCCAGCGCCTCGGTGAGCACCCGGTGCACCGCGACCGCGTCGTTCCCGTCGACCAGGCGGCCCGGCATGCCGTACCCGACGGCCTTGTGGGCCAGGGAGGGCGCGGCGGACTGCTTGGCGAGCGGTACGGAGATCGCGAAGCCGTTGTTCTGGACGAGGAAGACGACCGGGGCGCGCCACACGGCGGCGAAGTTCAGCGCCTCGTGGAAGTCGCCCTCGCTGGTGCCGCCGTCGCCGACCAGGGCGAGCGCGACGACGTCGTCGCCCCGGAGCCGGGCCGCGTGCGCCAGCCCCACCGCGTGCGGAAGCTGGGTGGCGAGCGGGGTGGAGAGCGGGGCGATCCGGTGCTCGTGCGGGTCGTACCCGGTGTGCCAGTCGCCGCGCAGCAGCGTCAGCGCCTGGACGGGGTCGAGTCCGCGCGCCACGGCGGCGAGCGTGTCGCGGTAGCTGGGGAAGAGCCAGTCCTGCTCGCTCAGGGCGAGCGCGGCGGCGACCTGGCACGCCTCCTGGCCGGTGCTCGACGGATAGACGGCGAGCCTGCCCTGCCTGGTCAGCGCCGTGGCCTGCGTGTTGAACCGGCGGCCTCGGACCAGCTCGGCGTAGAGCCGCAGCAGCAGCGCGGGGTCGGGCCCGGCGGCGGCGTCCGTTCCCAGTACGCGGTACGGCTCGGGGTCGGGGAGCAGCGGTGCGGGGTCGGTCCGCGGCTGCCAGGCGGGGGGCGGGGCGGGTGGACGGGCCGCGGCGGCGGGCAGTTCCTGGACCGGCGTGCTGCTCTTCTTCACGCGTGCACCTCCTCGTCGGGGCGAACGGGCGGAGCACCGGATCGCGGCGCCGCCTCCCTACCGATTGTTCGGTCGACGGGCCATTTTGGCTACACACGCCTCCAGCCTGTGGACAAACGGTTCTCCACAGCCTGGGATGGACGCAGGCCGTCCATGGCGGGGAGTCCGGGAGACAGGAGAGCTGAACAAATGGCCGACGGCACGGAACGGGCCCCCGCGCAGGAGCAGCCGCCGCGTCCGCTGGACGCCATCGACCGGGACATCCTGCGCATTCTCCAGACGGACGGCCGCGCCTCGATACGGTCGGTCGCCGAACGTGTCCATGTCTCCCGGGCCAACGCGTACGCGCGGATCAACCGGCTGATCGACGACCGGGTGATCCGCGGTTTCAGCGCCAGGGTCGACCATGAACGGGCCGGGCAGGGGGCTTCCGCGTACATCACGCTGAAGATTGTCCAGAACTCCTGGCGCACGGTGCGCGAGCAGCTCCAGGAGCTGCCGGGCGCCACCCATATCGCGCTGGTCAGCGGCGATTTCGACGTCCTGCTGCTGGTGCACGCCCCGGACAACAGGTCCCTGCGCGAACTGGTCCTGACCCGGCTCCAGTCGATCCCTGAGGTGCTCTCGACCCGCACGCTGCTGGTGTTCGAGGAGACGGACCTGGGTCCTGGCAGCATGCCGCCCCTCTGAGGCGCGGCTCCCGGCGGGCGCGCCGTGCCCCACGGACACGCGCCGCGACCGCCGGAGGGCGCGCGACCGGCCGTCAGGAGGTGCGCAGCCCGCCGAAGGCCAGCCGTACGACGGCGTCCGCGACCTGGTCGCGGTCGTAGCCGCCGGCCGCGTGCGGCCGGTACCACTCGACCAGCGAGTTGACCATGCCGAAGAGCAGCCGCGTGGCCAGCTTGGTGTCCAGGTCGGCCCGCAGGTCGCCCTCGGCCGCCGCCGCCTTCAGGAGACCGGCGACGCGCTGGTCGAACTCCCTGCGCCGCTCCATCGCCCAGCGTTCGGTCTGGGTGTTGCCCCTGACCCGCAGCAGCAGCGTCACATAGGGCAGCTCGGCCATCAGCACCTCGACCGTGCGCCGGGTGACGTACTCGACCCGGGCGACGGCCCGGCCCGTCGTCGCGCCGTCCTCCTCCAGGATGGAGAAGAGGCCGTCGAGGGCGCGGCTGACGGCCCGGCGCAGCAGCTCCTCCTTGCCGACGACATGGTGGTATATGGAGGACTTCGAGATCCCGGCCGCCTTGGAGAGATGCTCCATGGAGGTGCCGTCGTAGCCGCGTTCGTTGAAGACGCGGACGGCCACGGCCAGCAGCGTCTCGGGTGTGTAGGTGTCACGCTTGGCGGTGGTCATGAACGCCCCTGCTTCGCTTCGGTGTCGGCGCGGCGGCTCAGCGCCGTGGACGGGGCGTAACGGCCGCCGGGATACGTGCAGTCCAGGGCCCGCAGGAAGGACCGGACCCACCACGCCGTGAGCCGGTCGCACCACTCGCCGGGTCCGCCAGGGTAGTTCACGCCGAGTTCCATGGCGGTGTCGATGTCCCGCGCGCTCGCCACCCCGCGGGCGGCGGCGTCGCAGGCGAGGTCGATCAGCAGGGCCACGGTACGGCCGACGATCATGCCGGGGACGTCGTCGACGACGCTGACCCGCTTGCCGAGCCGCTGGAAGAGGCCGATGGCCGCGCGCAGGTCCCCGGGGTCGGCGTCGGCGCCGGGCGCGAGGGCGACGCGCGTGCAGGAGCGGTAGTCCAGCGCGAGGTCGAAGTGGATACGCGGCCCGGAGGTGTCGCTGGTGGCACTGGACCCGTCGGTGAGCCCCAGCGCCGTACCGCCCGGCAGGGTGAGGAAGCCTCCGGAGGCGTACGGGGTGCGGTCGCGGGTGACCTTGACGCCGGCTTCCTCGATCATCTCGCGCAGCACGGCGGCGGGCCCCAGATCCGCGTGCAGGCCGACCTCGTCCGGCGCCTCGTGAGGCTCCTCGGTGCGCGGTACGGGGGCGGCGGCGCCCTCGCCGTACGGGAACCAGCCGTGGCCCGTCTTGCGGCCGAGACGGCCCGATTCCACCAGCCTGCGCTGGGCGAGCGACGGGGTGAACTTCGGGTCGTGGAAGAAGGACTCCCACACGGAGCGGGTGACGGCCTCGTTGACGTCCTGGCCGATCAGATCGGTCAGCTCGAAGGGGCCCATCCGGAAGCCGCCGCACTCGCGGAGCACCGCGTCGACGGTGGCGGGGTCGGCGGCCCCCTCCTCGTACACCCGCAGCGCCTCCGCGTAGAAGGGGCGTGCCACGCGGTTGACGACGAAGCCCGGCGTATCGGAGCAACGCACCGGGGTCTTCCCCCAGGCCAGTACGGTCTCGTACGCGCGCGTCACGGCGTCAGGGGCGCTCGCGAAGCCGCTGACGACCTCCACGAGGGGCAGCAGGGGCGCCGGGTTGAAGAAGTGCGTCCCCACGAGGCGGCCCGGCAGGCGCAGCGCGCCCGCGACGGCCGTGACGGAGAGGGAGGAGGTGTTGGTGGCGAGCAGACAGTCGTCGGCGACGACGTCCTCCAGCGCCGCGAACAGCTCCTGTTTGACGGAGAACCGCTCCAGGACGGCCTCGACCACGAGCGCGGCGTCGGCCAGTTCGGCGAGGTCCGTCGCCGGGAGCAGCCGGGCCACCGCGGCGTCACGGGCCGCCGTGTCGAGCCGGCCCTTGGCGACCAGCCGGTCCAGCCGCCCGGTGAGGGTGGCGGCGGCCTCCTCGGCGCGGCCCGGCACGGCGTCGTAGAGCCGTACGGGGTGGCCGGCGACCAGCGCCACCTGGGCTATCCCCTGACCCATCGTGCCGGTGCCCGCGACCGCGACGACGCGGCCCGGCTCGATTGCTGTCATGGCCGCAATCCTCCCGTATCGGTGGGGCGGGCGGCGCCGGGGAGGCGTCCGCTGTCCGCCGCTTCGTCGTCGGTTGTCCACAGGATCGCCCGGATCCCCTTGTCCCGACCGATCGTTCGGTTACTCTAACTCTGTCGGCCGGTCCCTGTCCCTGCCTTTGTTCTCCGCCCCGGATCCCCGCCCCCGCACGTCCTCGCACATCCGATGAACTCGATGAGGAGTTGGTCCACGATGGCCGCCCAGCTCAGCCCCCAGCAGCTCGCCGAGAAGCACCGGCCCACACTCGACCGGGCCCTCGGGACGATCGGGTCCCGCGGCTACTGGTCCCCGCACCCCGAGCACCCCAAGGCGTACGGGGAGAGCGCGCCCGCCGACGGGCTCGCCGCCTTCCAGGCGCTGCGCGGGACCCGCTTCGAGCTGGACCAGCCGGGTACGGACGGCTGGACCGGCGGCGAGGTCTCGCCCTACGGGCCGGCCCTGGAGATCGAGTACCCGCACGCGGACCCGGACGTCCTGCTGCCCGCCCTGCGCGCGGGCATGGGCGCGTGGCGCGCGGCGGGCCCCGAGACCCGCGCCCTGGTCTGTCTGGAGATCCTGGCGCGGATCAGCGCGCGGACCCACGAGTTCGCGCACGCGGTGATGCACACGAGCGGCCAGGCGTTCACGATGGCGTTCCAGGCGGGCGGCCCGCACGCCCAGGACCGCGGTCTGGAGGCGGTGGCGTACGCGTACCAGGAACAGACGCGGACGCCCGCCTCGGCCGAGTGGTCCAAGCCGCAGGGCAAGCGCGACCCGCTGGAGCTGCGGAAAACCTTCACCGCCGTGCCGCGCGGGGTCGCCCTGCTGATCGGCTGCAACACCTTCCCCACGTGGAACGGCTACCCGGGGCTCTTCGCCTCCCTGGCCACCGGCAACCCGGTCCTGGTCAAGCCGCATCCGCGGGCGGTGCTGCCGCTCGCGCTGACGGTCCGGGTGGCCCGCGAGGTGCTGGCCGAGGCGGGCTTCGACCCGAATCTGGTGGCGCTGGCGGTGGAGCGGCCCGGCGAGGGGATCGCCAAGTCCCTGGCCGTCCGCCCCGAGGTCCGGATCATCGACTACACGGGGTCGACCGCCTTCGGCGACTGGCTGGAGACCCATGCGCGCCAGGCGCAGGTGTACACGGAGAAGGCGGGCGTCAACACGGTCCTCGTGGACTCCACGGACGACTACAAGGGCATGCTCTCGAACCTCGCCTTCTCGCTGTCGCTCTACAGCGGCCAGATGTGCACGACGCCGCAGAACCTGCTGATCCCCCGGGACGGCATCACGACGGACGCGGGCGAGAAGGCGTACGACGAGGTGGTGGCCGATCTGGCGGCCTCGGTGGCCGGGCTGCTGGGCGACGACACCCGGGCCAACGCCCTGCTGGGCGCGCTGGTCAACCCCGGGGTGAAGGCCCGGCTGGAGGCGGCCGGCGGCCTCGGGGACGTGGCGCTCGCCTCGCGGGAGATCGCCCACCCGGACTTCCCCGACGCGGTGGTCCGTACGCCCGCGATCGTGAAGGCCGACGGCGCCCGCAAGGTCTGGGAGAGGGCGTGGGACGGCGGCGAGGAGGTGCCGTACCTCACCGAGTGCTTCGGTCCCGTGTCGTTCGCGGTCGCCGTGGACTCGACGGAGGACGCGCTGGAGCTGCTGCGGCGCACGGTGCGCCATCAGGGCGCGATGACGGTCGGCGCGTACACGTCGTCCCCGGAGACGGAGCGGGCGGTCGAGGAGGTCTGCCTGGAGGAGTCCGCGCAGCTCTCGCTCAACCTCACGGGCGGGGTGTACGTGAACCAGACGGCGGCGTTCTCGGACTTCCACGGTTCGGGCGGCAACCCGGCGGCGAACGCGGCGCTGTGCGACGCGGCCTTCGTGGCCAACCGCTTCCGCACGGTGGAGGTGCGCCGCCCGTCCTGAGCGGGAACCCGCGCCCGCGCCCGGGCCCGGCCGGTTCGGGGGAGCCCCCGTCCGCCGGGCCCGTCAGGACGCCGGGCCCGTCAAGGAGCGGGGATCGTCAAGGCGCCGGGATCCGCGCGTACCGCTGGATCCAGGCGTGCATGGCGATGGCCGCCGCGGCTCCGGCGTTGATGGAGCGCGTCGAGCCGAACTGGGCGATCGAGCAGACCATCGTGGCGTGTGCACGGGCCTCCTCGGTCAGACCGGGGCCCTCCTGCCCGAAGAGGAGCACGCAGCGGCGCGGCAGCTCGGTGCGCTCCAGCGCGACGGCGCCCGGCAGATTGTCGATCCCGATGATCGGCAGCCCTTCGGCCGCCGCCCAGGCCGTCAGCTCCTCCGTGCCGGGGTGGTGGCGCACATGCTGGTACCGGTCGGTGACCATGGCGCCGCGCCGGTTCCAGCGCCGCCGGCCGACGATGTGGATCTCCTTGGCGAGAAAGGCGTTGGCGGTGCGGACCACGGAGCCGATGTTGAAGTCGTGGCTCCAGTTCTCCACCGCGACATGGAAGTCGTGGCGCCGGGTGTCGAGGTCGGCGACGATCGCCTCGCGCGTCCAGTACCGGTACTGGTCGGACACGTTGCGGCGGTCCCCGGCCGCCAGCAGCTCCGGGTCGTACCGCTCGCCCCGCGGCCAGGGCCCGGGATGCGGTCCGACACCGACCGGGGGTCCGTAGCCTTCGTCGTACTGGACCGGCTCCAGGCCCTCGTCCGATGTCTCGCTGATCACCTACACGAGGGTACGTGGCTGCTCGGGGCTCTCCTGCCGCTGTCCGGGCACCGCCTCCCCGGCGAGCGGGCGGACGCGGCCCGGCAGCCGGTCGCGCAGCCGCTCCCGCACCCCGGTGACCCGGCCGCCGAGCCAGAGCAGGAAGACCGTCGGGAGGAACACGGCGTCGGCGGCGATCATGGCGAGCGAGAAGAACGGCAGCCCGAGCAGGACGGCGATCCCCGCGTGCTCCAGCATCATCGCGACGAGCAGGACGTTCTTGACGCGCCGGTTGAAGAGCGTGAAGGGGAAGGCGACCTGCACGACGACCGTGCCGTACGTCAGCGCCATCACGATGAGCGAGCTGGACGCGAAGAGGTCGGAGAGCGCGGGCCAGGGCGCGAAGTAGTCCAGCTTGAGCGGGTAGTACAGCGCGGTGCCGTCCTGCCAGCGCGACCCCTGGATCTTGTACCAGCCGGCGGTCGCGTAGATGAGGCAGACCTCGGCCATGATGACGGCGAGCGCGGCGTTGTGGATCAGATTGGCCAGCACGTCCAGCAGGGCGCGCGGCTCGCCGAGGGGAGCGCGGCGGTTCACGGCCCACCAGAGCCCCTGAGCGGCCCAGGCGCCCCAGAAGAGGGCCAGCAGCCAGTTCTCGATCTGGACCCGGTCGGTGAGGGTGCCGATGAGGAGGACCGTGCCGGTGACGGTCCAGAGGACGGGGCCGACCCGGTCCCGTACGGCCGGACCGGCGTCGCCCGCCGCGCCCGCCGTCTTCGCCGTACGCGCGGCGCGCCGGGCGTCGAGCGACCAGACCTGTCCGCAGCGCGTCAGGACCAGATAGATCGCCATGAGGTGGATGACGTTGTCGCCGCCGTCCCCCATGAAGATGCTGCGGTTCTGGAGCGACAGCACCCCGAACATGAAGAGCACGGACATGGTGCGGGTGCGCCAGCCGACCACGAGCAGCGCGCTGGAGAGGACGGCGACGGCGAAGACGAGCTCGAACCAGAGCGCGCCGTCCGACCACATCAGCGCGGAGAAGGCGTTGTTCTTCGCGATGAGCCGCTGGGCCATGTCCCAGCTCCAGGGCCCCTCGGGGCCGTACAGCTCATGGCGGTGGGGCACCTCGCGGAGCAGGAAGAGCAGCCAGGTACCGGCGAAGCCGATCCGTATGACGGCGCTCTGGTAGGGGCCGAGGGCCGCGGAGGTGACCTTGTGGAGCGCGCCGGCCGCCCACTGGTCGAGGGGGCGCGCCGTACGCGCGGGCGCGGCGGGCGCCGGGGCGTGCCGCGGAGCGGGGAGCGGGCCCTGCACCGGCGTGGCGGGCCGGCCGGCCGGCGGCGGTACGTGCTGACGCTCCCGAGCGGCCGGAGCGGGCCGCTCGGACGGTACGGGCCGCTCGGCCTGGTCACGCTGTTGGGCCTGGTCGCGCTGTTCGGCCGGATCACGCTGTTCGGGCTGTTCGGGCTGTTCGCTCACCGGTGCGCCTCCGCACGGCCGTTCCGTACGCCGCCGGGAAGGTCGGTGGCGTCCACCGTCCACCAGGGGTAGACCCGGTAGGACGGGCGCGTGCTGATCTTCTCGGTGCTCCAGGGCGGCGAGGAGACCGCCGTGGTGGCCGACCTGACCTGGATGCGCACCACCGGCCCGCCCAGATCGTGGTCGGCCAGCCGCAGCATCACGATCCGGCGGATGTAGCTCTCGGAGAGCTGGCCGCGCAGCCCGTTCGGGCGGTTCTGATCATCATGCGATCCGACGAAGAAGTCCCAGCCCCTGCGCAGCTCGTTCTGGTCGACATGGCTGGGCAGGACATTGCCCTGGATCGCGGCGCCGTCCTCGGCGGAGAGGTCGATCCACGCGCTGGTCCTGCGCGCGGAACCGCCGGCCTCGGTTTCGGCGCGCACCTCGACGGCGATGTTCTGCTGGAGCGGATTGGGGGCGAAGAGCTTCCAGTTCTGCTCGAACTCGGGGTAGACCCAGCCGTCGACGGCCTTGCCGTACTGCTTGGTGAGCGTGTTGGACGGCGCGACGTGGAGGAACACCATCGCGACATGCCCGCAGGCCAGCAGCCCGATGACCGCGAGTGAGACGGCGGCCACCACCTGGTAGCGGAAGGAGAGGCCGGATATCCCGACCCCGGGTGGCGGACCGGCTTTCCCGCCCTGGTCGTCGTACGAATCCATCCCGCCCCGATCCCCGTCGTACTCCGGTCAGTTATCCACAGGGTTGACACCCTACGGGCCGCCGACTCACCATTGAAGTCCATGAACCGAACGATCGGTCGGTAGGGGGTCCGGATGACGGCAGTGTCCACGGGGACCGCGGGGACAGCCGAGGAGGCGACGATGACAAGGACGGCGGAGTCCTTCGAGGCGGCGTTCGACGCGGCCGTGGCCGCCGACGAGCGCATCGAGCCACGCGACTGGATGCCCGAGGCGTACCGCGCGTCGCTGGTCCGCCAGATGGCCCAGCACGCCCACTCCGAAATCATCGGCATGCAGCCGGAGGCCAACTGGATCACCCGCGCGCCCTCGCTGCGCCGCAAGGCGATCCTGATGGCCAAGGTCCAGGACGAGGCGGGACACGGCCTGTATCTCTACAGCGCGGCCGAGACGCTGGGCACCGGCCGTGACGAGCTGCTGGACAGGCTCCACAGCGGCCGCCAGAAGTACTCGTCGATCTTCAACTACCCGACGCTGACCTGGGCGGACGTCGGCGCGATCGGCTGGCTGGTGGACGGAGCGGCGATCACGAACCAGGTCCCGCTGTGCCGCTGCTCCTACGGTCCCTACGCCCGCGCGATGGTCAGGATCTGCAAGGAGGAGTCCTTCCACCAGCGCCAGGGGTACGAGCTGCTGCTGGCCCTGAGCAACGGGACACCCGCGCAGCACGCCATGGCGCAGGACGCGGTGGACCGCTGGTGGTGGCCGTCGCTGATGATGTTCGGCCCGCCGGACGACGAGTCCGCGCACTCCGCGCGGTCCATGGCCTGGAAGATCAAGCGGCACTCCAACGACGAGCTGCGGCAGCGCTTCGTCGACATCTGCGTCCCGCAGGCCGAGGCCCTGGGCCTGACGCTCCCCGACCCGGACCTCCGGTGGAACGAGGAGCGGGGGCGGCACGACTTCGGGGCGATCGACTGGACGGAGTTCCACGAGGTGCTGAAGGGCAACGGACCGTGCAACGAGGAGCGGATCACCCAGCGCCGCAGGGCCCACGAGGAGGGCGCGTGGGTACGGGAGGCCGCGGCGGCGTACGCGGAGAAGCACCGCCCCGGGGCGGTACGGACGGAGGCGACGGCATGAGCGGTACGGCCGACTGGCCCCTGTGGGAGGTCTTCGTGCGCTCCCGCCGCGGGCTCGCGCACACCCACGCGGGCAGCCTGCACGCCCCGGACGCCGAGATGGCCCTGCGCAACGCGCGGGACCTCTACACCCGGCGCGGCGAGGGCGTCTCGATCTGGGTGGTGGAGTCCGCGGCGGTCACGGCCTCCTCCCCGGACGAGAAGGACCCGTTCTTCGCCTCCTCCGCCGACAAGCCCTACCGGCACCCGACCTTCTACGAGATCCCCGAGGGGGTGAAGCACCTGTGACCGGCGTACCGGCGACGGCCGGCACCCCGGCGCCCGAACGGGCCCCCGGGTCGGTGAACAGGGCGGCGGCCCTGGCGCTCGGCGACGACGCGCTGGTGCTCTCGCACCGGCTGGGGGAGTGGGCGGGCCACGCCCCCGTCCTCGAAGAGGATGTCGCGCTGGCCAACATCGCGCTGGACCTGCTGGGCCAGGCGCGGTTCCTGCTCTCCCTCGTCGGCGACGAGGACGAGCTGGCCTATCTGCGCGAGGAGCGCGCCTTCCGCAACCTCCACCTGGTCGAGCAGCCGAACGGCGACTTCGCGCACACGATCGCCCGCCAGCTCTACTTCTCCACCTACCAGCTCCTCCTGTACGGGCAGCTCGCCGCCGGGGAGAGCGAGTTCCGCCCGCTGGCCGCCAAGGCGGTCAAGGAGGTCGCCTACCACCAGGACCACGCCGAGCACTGGACCCTGCGGCTCGGCGACGGCACGCCGCAGAGCCATGAGCGGATGGAGCGCGCCTGCCGGGCGCTCTGGCGGTTCACCGGCGAGATGTTCCGCCCCGCCGACGGGCTCGACACGCTCGGCGTCGACTGGCGGGCGCTGGAGGAGAGCTGGCTCGCGTCCGTCACCGACGTGCTGCGCCGGGCGACCCTGCCCGTGCCGGACGGCCCCCGGTCCGGTGCCTGGACGGCGGGAGCGGGCCGCGAGGGGCTGCACACCGAACCCTTCGGGCGGATGATCGCCGAGATGCAGCACCTCCACCGCAGCCACCCGGGGGCGTCATGGTGACGACTCCCGGCAGGAGCGCGGCACCGGCGGACCCGACGGCCCTGGAGGAGGAGCTGCGCGCCCTCGCGGGCTCCGTCCCCGACCCCGAGCTGCCGGTGCTGACCCTGGCCGAGCTGGGCGTGCTGCGCGGCCTCCATGTCGCGGGTCCGGGCCGGGTCCGCGTGGAGCTGACACCCACCTACACCGGCTGCCCGGCCATCGGGACGATGTCCTCGGACATCGAGCGCGTCCTGCACGACCACGGGGTGCCGGAGGTCTCGGTCGTCACGGTCCTCTCCCCGGCCTGGTCGACGGATGACATCAGCGCCGAGGGGCGCCGCAAACTCGCCGAGTCCGGCATAGCCCCGCCCCGCCCCGGCGCCACCCCGGGCGGGCCCGTGCCGCTGACGCTCTCCCTGCGCTGCCCGCACTGCGGCTCGACCGACACCGAACTGCTCAGCCGGTTCTCCTCCACCGCTTGCAAGGCGCTGCGCCGCTGCACGTCCTGCGGCGAACCGTTCGACCACTTCAAGGAGTTGTAGATGTTCCATCCGCTCCGGGTCAGCGAGGTCGAACCGCTCACGGACGACGCGGTCGCCGTCACCCTCGCCGTACCGCCCGAGCTGCGCGCGGCGTTCCGGCACACCCCGGGCCAGCACATCGCGCTGCGCCGCCGCACCGGGAGCGGCGAGGAGATCAGACGCACGTACTCGATCTGCGCCCCCGCCGGCCCCGACTCGGCGCTGCGGGTGGGCATCCGGCTGGTCGAGGGCGGGGAGTTCTCGACGTACGCCTTCAAGGAGCTCGCCGTGGGCGACACGGTCGAGGCCATGGAGCCGACCGGCCGCTTCGTCCTGGAGCCCCGCGCCGGGTACTTCGCGGCGGTCGTCGGGGGCAGCGGCATCACCCCGGTGCTCTCGATCGCGGCCACCCTGCTGATACGGGAACCCACGGCCCGGTTCTGTCTGCTGCGCAGCGACCGCACCGTGGCGTCCACGATGTTCCTGGACGAGGTCGCCGACCTCAAGGACCGCTTTCCCGACCGCTTCCAGCTCGTCACGGTCGTCTCCCGGGAGGAGCGGCAGTCGGGGCTGCCGTCCGGCCGGCTCGACCGCGAGCGGCTGGCCGGGCTGCTGCCCTCGCTGCTCCCGGTGGCCGACATCGACGGCTGGTTCCTCTGCGGCCCGCTCGGCCTGGTCTCCGGCGCGGAGAGCGCGCTGCGCGGCCTCGGAGTGGAGCGCTCCCGTATCCACCAGGAGATCTTCCACGTCGACGAGGCACCGTCCCCCGCCGTGCCGGCGGCCACGGCGGGCAGCCGCGCGCCCGCGCACAGCACGCTGACCGCGACCCTGGCCGGCCGTTCGGGCACCTGGCCGGTCCGGGAGGGCGAGTCCCTGCTGGAAACGGTGCTGCGCGGCCGAGCGGACGCCCCCTACGCGTGCAAGGGCGGCGTCTGCGGCACCTGCCGGGCCTTCCTGGTCCAGGGAGAGGTCTCCATGGACCGCAACTTCGCCCTCGAACCGGAGGAGACGGACGCGGGGTACGTACTGGCCTGCCAGTCCCATCCGGCGACCGCGGAGGTGGAGCTGGACTTCGACCGCTGACCCGGACCCCGCGCGGGGTCCGTCCCGCCTGCCACCGGAGCCACGCCCGGGGCCACGCCGGGCGCGGATCGCGGCCCCGGCACGCGGGCCGTCGCGCGGGTCAGAGGACGAACGCCGCCGCGCCGCCGTCGGCGACCATCGGACGCCCGGCGCCGTCCCAGGCGAGCATGCCGCCGTCCACGTTCACCGCGTCGATCCCCTGCTGCACCAGATACTGGGTGACCTGCGCCGAACGGCCGCCCACCCGGCACATCACAAACGCCTTGCGGCCGTCGGCGACCGCCTCCGTGACCTCGCCGAAGCGGGCCACGAAGTCGCTCATCGGGACGTGCAGCGCGCCCTCGACATGACCGGCCGCCCACTCGTCGGCCTCACGGACGTCCAGCACCAGGCCGTCGGCCGGCACCGCCGCGGCGTCGACCGAGGGCAGCGGGGCGAAGTTCATGGGGTTGCCTTCTCTCGTACGGGACCGGCACCGGGGCCGGATCGGGGGGCGCCGGGCCGGGCGCCAGGACCGGACCGGGGCCCGGGAAATCTACTCCACCAGTCCGGCGAGTTCCGCCTCACGCCCGGAGACCTCGGCGAGAAGCTGCTCCGCGATCTCCTCCAGCAGCCGGTCCGGGTCGTCGGGCGCCATCCTGAGCATCGCGCCGATCGCGCCCTGCTCCAGCTCATGGGCGACCAGCGTCAGCGCCTCCTTGCGCTGCGACAGCCACTCCAGCCGCGCGTACAGCTCCTCGCTCTCGCTCAGCTCCGCCGGGCGCGGCGCGGGTCCTGCCGCCCACTCGGCGGCCAGCTCCAGCAGCAGCGCCTCGTCCCCGCGCCCGTAGGCGGAGTTGACCCGCGTGAGAAATTCCTCACGCCGCGCTCGCTCCCCGTCGTCCTGCGCGAGATCCGGATGCGACTTGCGCACCAGATCGCGGTAGATCTTGCGGGCCTCGTCGCTCGGCCGGACCCGCTTGGGCGGACGTACGGGCCGGTCGGTCAGCATCGCCGACGCCTCGGGCGACAGACCGTCCGAATCGAGCCAGTCGTGGAACAGCTCCTCCACACCCGGCATGGGCTGCACCATCGCCCGGGCCTCCCGCGCCTTGCGCAGGTCCTCCGGATCGCCGCTGCGGGCGGCGCGTGCCTCGGCGATCTGCGCGTCCAGCTCGTCGAGCCGGGCATACATCGGGCCGAGCCGCTGATGGTGCAGCCGGGAGAAGTTGTCGACCTCGATCCGGAACGTCTCCAGGGCGATCTCGAACTCGATCAGCGCCTGCTCGGCGGCGCGCACGGCCCGCTCCAGGCGCGCCTCGGGCCGCTGGTCGGACGCTTCGGTGGCGTCCGGCACGTCTCGTACGTCCTGCTCGTCGTCGTTACGGATCGTCGGCTCCCCAGGGGCGTCGTGCATCACCCGACCAGCCTACGGGCGGATCGGGCGGCCCCTGCCCCTCCCCGGCCCCCGAGAGCCCCTACCGGCCGCTCAGACCCCCAGTTCGGCGGAGATCCGCCCGCCGCGCACCGCCGCGACCAGCTCCGAGTGGTCCGCCTCCGTACGGTCCGCGTACGCGACCGCGAAGTCGGCCACGGCCGCGTCCAGTTCCTCGTTCTTCCCGCAGTACCCGGCGATCAGCCGCGGGTCCACGCTGTGCGCGTGGGCCCTGGCCAGCAGCGCGCCGGTCATCCGCGCGTAGTCGTCCACCTGGTCGGCGGGGAGCGCCGCCGGGTCCACGCTGCCCTTGCGGTTCCTGAACTGCCGGACCTGGTAGGGCCTGCCGAGGACCGTCGTCCAGCCCAGCAGGTTGTCGCTGACCACCTGCATCCGCTTCTGGCCGAGGACCACGCGCCGCCCCTCGTGCGCCACCTCCGGCGGCTCGAAACCGACGGCTGGCAGATGGGGCAGCAGGGCGGAGGGCCGCGCCTCCTTCACCTGGAGCACCAGCGGCTCACCCCGGTGGTCCAGGAGGAGCACCACGTACGACCGGGTCCCCACGCTCCCGGTGCCGACGACCCGGAACGCCACATCGTGGATCGCGTACCGCGCGAGCAGGGGCAGCCGGTCCGACGGAAGGGTGACCAGATATGCCTCCAGCGAGGCGGCCACGGCCGCCGCCTCCCCGTCGGGCACACGGCGCAGCACGGGCGGCGCGTCGACGAAGCGCCGCCCGGCCGCCTGCCCGTCCGCGCCGTCCACCGCCTCGGTCGACCGGGCCGCGAACCGCGCGCTCGTGTTGTTGCGCGCCTTCTCCGAGACGCGCTCCAGCGTGCCGGCGAGGTCGCGGGCGTCCGTGTGGGAGACCAGTTCCTCGTCGGCGATCGCGTTCCACGCGTCGAGCACCGGCAGCTTCGCCAGCAGCCGCATCGTGCGCCGGTAGGCCCCCACCGCGTCGTACGCCGCGCTCCGGCAGAGGTCCTCGTCCGCGCCCGCCTCGCGGCTGGCCAGCACCAGGGAGGCGGCGAGCCGCTTGACGTCCCACTCCCAGGGGCCGACCACGGTCTCGTCGAAGTCGTTGAGGTCGATGACGAGCCGGCCGCGCGCGTCCCCGTACAGGCCGAAATTGGCCGCGTGCGCGTCGCCGCAGAGCTGGGCGCCGACGCCGGTGACCGGCGTGCCCGTCAGGTCATGGGCCATCAGCCCGGCGGAGCCCCGCAGAAAGGCGAAGGGGGTCGCGGCCATCCGCCCCACCCGTATCGGCGTCAGACCCGCCACCCGGCCGCGGTTGGACTCCTCCACCGCCCGCACGGCGTCCGGCCGCCCCGCCACCGGGGCCGACGCGGCGTGCGAGGACCTGGGCACCCGCTCGCGCAGCGCCCGCCCCCGCTGCTTGGGCGTCCGCGCGCCGTCCGCCTCCCCCGGGACCGCGCGCGGCGCGAACCCCGGCACCGGCGGAATCCGTACCGCCGCGGCTTCCGTCCCCTGCCCGACACCGTCCATGACGTGCCGCCTCCCCCGTGCTCGTCGTGCGCCGTGTCCCGCCGTGCGGGATCGACCGGTCACGACCGTACCGCCGGATCCGGACAGCCGCCCGCCCCTGTGGAAAACCCCGGACCGCCCGCCCGACGGTCCGCCGACGACGCTCCCGGACGTAACCTGCGTCACAGCGTCCGTCCGGCCGGGCCCCGCCGGTGGAGCACTGTGGCCGGACACACAGAAGAACCCCCGCTCCGGAAGATCTCCGGAGCGGGGGTTCGACCAATCCGCTGTGGGTAGTCACTGACTACCCGCTGTGCGCGAGGGGGGAGTTGAACCCCCACGCCCTTTCGGGCACTGGAACCTGAATCCAGCGCGTCTGCCTATTCCGCCACCCGCGCATTGGGTGTGTCGTTCGGTGCTTCACCTGCTGGTGTTCCGCTGGTGTGCGCTCCTGGCGACATCGAGAAGATTAGCACGCCGCGGGGGGTGGAATCACATCCGTTCGTTCGGACGATCCGACCCCGGAACAGGGAACGGACCACGCCCGCCACCCACTCCTCCTGAGTGGACCCCGGGTGCGGGACACTGGCGTCGGGCCGCCTCTACGATCCGTGTGAGAGGTGACACTCATCGACGGGGCAGACAAGGGGAACCAGCCGATTTCCCGACGCGTGGATACGATCAGTAAGCAGTACCAGGACGACAACCACCGAGGAGGTGCCCCATGGGAGTCATGAAGCGTTTCGAACAGCGTCTCGAAGGTTTGGTCAATGGCACCTTCGCGAAGGTGTTCAAGTCCGAGGTCCAGCCTGTCGAGATCGCGGGCGCCCTCCAGCGCGAGTGCGACAACAACGCGACGATCTGGAACCGCGAGCGGACCGTCGTGCCCAACGACTTCATCGTGGAGCTGAGCACGCCCGACTTCGAGCGGCTCAGCCCGTACTCCGGCCAGCTCGGCGACGAACTGTCCGGGCTGGTCCGCGACTACGCGAAGCAGCAGCGGTACACGTTCATGGGGCCGATCAAGGTCCACCTGGAGAAGGCCGAGGACCTCGACACAGGTCTCTACCGGGTGCGCAGCCGGACCCTGGCGTCGAGTACGTCACAGGACGGCCCCGACCGCGGCGCGGCCGGCCACCCCGGCCCCTCGGCCCCCTCCTCGCCTCCCAGGGGCGCCCCCGGCGGATACGGCTACCCGCCCTCCGCCGTGCCCCCCATGCCCTCGTCCTCGCCGTCCGGAAGCCCCGGCGGCCACGGCGGGCGGCCCGCGGGCCCCGGCCCCGGAGCGATGCCGCAGGGCCAGACGCGCCGCTGGATCGAGATCAACGGCACCCGCCACCAGATCTCCCGCGGCACCCTCGTCATGGGCCGCAGCACCGACGCCGACGTACGGATCGACGACCCGGGAGTCTCGCGCAGGCACTGCGAGATCCGGGCCGGAACGCCCTCCACGATCCAGGACCTCGGGTCGACCAACGGCATCGTGGTGGACGGACAGCACACCACCCGCGCTACGCTCCGCGACGGCTCGCGGATCGTCGTGGGCAATACCACCATCGTTTTCAGGCAAGCCGAAGGGTGAAGCGGGGGCAATGTCAGAGCTGACCCTGACGGTCATGCGGCTAGGTTTTCTGGCCGTTCTGTGGCTGTTCGTGATCGTGGCCGTACAGGTCATCCGCAGCGACCTGTTCGGAACACGCGTCACGCAGCGCGGCTCACGCCGCAACGCCGACGCCCGTCCGCAGCAGGCCCGCCAGTCCGCGGCGCCGCCCCAGCAGCGCCAGCAGCAACAGCAGGGAGGCAGGCAGCGCAGGGGAGCACCGACCAAGCTGGTCGTCTCCGAAGGCAGCCTCACCGGCACCACGGTCGCCCTCCAGGGACAGACGATCACGCTGGGCCGTGCCCACGATTCGACCATCGTGCTGGACGACGACTACGCGTCCAGCAGGCATGCCAGGATCTACCCGGACCGTGACGGTCAATGGATCGTCGAGGACCTCGGGTCCACCAACGGCACGTATCTCGACCGGACCCGGCTCACGACCCCGCAGCCGATCGCACTGGGCGCTCCGATCCGCATCGGAAAGACCGTCATCGAGCTGCGGAAGTAGTACGACAATGAGCGAGCGGAGCGAGCGAGCCACGACGGTCCCCACAGCGGACCGCAGCAGGCTCCCGACCGGAGGGTGGGCAGTGTGGCTCGAGACCGGCTGGCGCGACAGTCGACCGGCGAGCCGACGGGTGAGGTGCGCATGAGTCTGACTCTGCGTTTCGCCGCCGGGTCGCACAAAGGAATGATCCGCGAGGGGAACGAGGACTCCGGTTACGCCGGCCCCCGGCTGCTGGCCATCGCCGACGGCATGGGCGGCCAGGCGGCCGGCGAGGTCGCCTCGTCCGAGGTGATCTCCACACTCGTGCAGCTCGACGACGACGTCCCGGGCTCCGACCTGCTCACCTCGCTCGGTACGGCGGTGCAGCGCGCCAACGACCAGCTCCGCGTGATGGTCGAGGAGGACCCGCAACTGGAGGGCATGGGCACCACGCTCACCGCCCTCCTCTGGACCGGCCAGCGGCTCGGCCTCGTCCATGTCGGCGACTCCCGCGCGTACCTCCTGCGCGACGGCGTACTGACCCAGATCACCCAGGACCACACCTGGGTGCAGCGGCTGGTCGACGAGGGCCGGATCACCGAGGAAGAGGCCACCACCCACCCGCAGCGCTCCCTGCTGATGCGCGCGCTGGGCAGCGGCGACCACGTCGAACCGGATCTCTCCATCCGTGAGGTCCGCGCCGGCGACCGGTACCTGATCTGCTCCGACGGCCTCTCCGGCGTCGTCTCGCACCAGACGATGGAAGAGACCCTCGCCAGCTACCAGGGCCCTCCTGAGACCATCCAGGCCCTCATCCAGCTCGCCCTGCGCGGCGGCGGACCCGACAACATCACCTGCATCGTCGCCGACGTCCTGGACGTCGAGTCCACCGACACCATGGCGGGCATGCTCAGCGACACCCCGGTCGTCGTCGGCGCCGTCGCGGAGAACCAGCTCCCGCTGAACTCCGCGGAGAACGCCGCGGCGATGCAGACCCCGGCCGGCCGCGCCGCCGGTCTCGGCCGCTCCGTACCCCCGCAGGGCGCGGGCGGCTTCGGCCCGCCCGGCAGCGGCGAGGACACCGACTACGGGTACGGCGGGGCGACCCCCGGGGACGGCTTCGGCGGGTACGACGGCTCCGACGACTACGTCAAGGAGCGCCCGCGCCGCCGGTGGCTCAAGAGATCGCTCTACTCCGTGCTCGCGCTGGCCGTCGTCGGCGGCGGTCTGTACGGCGGCTACCGCTGGACCCAGACCCAGTACTACGTCGGCGCCAGCGACCAGCACGTCGCCCTCTACCGGGGCATCAGCCAGGACCTCGCCTGGCTCTCGCTCTCGAAGGTCGAGAAGGACCACCCCGAGATCGAACTCAAGTACCTCCCTCCGTACCAGCGCAAGCAGGTCGAGGACACGATCGCCGAAGGCAGCCTCACCGGCGGCCGGCAGAAGATCGAGGAACTCGCCACCCAGGCCTCGGCGTGCAAGAAGGAGGAGCAGCGCCGGACGGCCGACAAAGCCGATGCAGAGGCCAATGTGGCCACGGGCGAGGGACAGGCCGGCGGTACGACCGGCACGTCCGCGAACAAGCCCACCGTCAACCCGAAAGCCGCGACTCCCACTCCAGGCCCCACCCTCTCCGATGAGGAGCAGAAAGTGGCCTCGAACTGCGGTAAGCAGCAGTAGCCGGCCGTAGGGGGCCCTTCACCACCATGAGCGTTGTCACCAACACGACCACCATCGGCGCGATCGAAGCACCGAGCCGCCGCAACACCGAGCTCGCCCTGCTCGCCTTCGCCGTAGCCATCCCCGTGTTCGCGTATCTGAACGTGGGGCTGGCCATGGACGGCAAGATCCCCGCGGGGATGCTCGGATACGGGGCCGGCCTCAGCCTGCTCGCGGGCGTCGCGCACCTCGTGGTGCGCAAGTTCGCCCCGTACGCCGATCCGCTGTTCCTGCCGCTGGCTGTGCTGCTCAACGGTCTCGGGCTGGTGCTGATCTGGCGCCTGGACCAGTCGCCGCGGCTGATCCAGCTCGCCAAGATCGTCACCAAGTCCGAGTACAACCCGGCCGCCCCGGGCCAGCTCATGAACTCCGCGATCGGCGTCGCGCTCTTCGTCGCCGTACTGATCGTGCTCAAGGACCACCGCGTCCTCCAGCGCTACACGTACATCTCGATGGCCGTCGCGCTCTTCCTGCTGATCCTGCCGATGTTCTTCCCCGCGAAGAACGGCGCCAAGATCTGGATCACCCTCCCCGGCCTCGGCTCCCTCCAGCCCGGCGAGTTCGCGAAGATCATCATCGCGGTCTTCTTCTCCGGCTACCTGATGGTCAAGAGGGACGCCCTGGCCCTCGCCAGCCGCCGCTTCATGGGCCTCTACCTGCCCCGCGGCCGCGACCTCGGACCCATCCTCGGTATCTGGGGCGTCTCGATCCTCATCCTGGTCTTCGAGACCGACCTCGGTACCTCCCTGCTCTTCTTCGGCCTCTTCGTGGTGATGCTGTACGTCGCCACCGAGCGGACGAGCTGGATCGTCTTCGGACTCCTGATGTCGGTCGGCGGGGCCGTCGGCGTCGCCACCTTCGAATCGCACGTCCAGTCCCGCGTCAACGCCTGGCTCGACCCCTTCGCCTGTTACGAGACCAGCGGCGCCTGCCAGCAGATCGGCGACGCCCTGCTCTCCTTCGGCTCCGGCGGCACGCTCGGCACCGGGCTCGGCCAGGGCAACTCCGACCTCATCGGCTTCGCCGCCAACGCCGACTTCATCCTCACCACCATCGGTGAGGAACTGGGTCTGGCGGGCACCATGGCCGTCCTGATGATCTACGCGCTGATCGTGGAGCGCGGTGTACGCACCGCCCTCGCCGCTCGCGACCCCTTCGGCAAGCTCCTCGCCATCGGGCTCTCCAGCGCCTTCGCCATCCAGGTCTTCGTCGTCGCCGGCGGTGTCATGGGACTCATTCCGCTGACCGGTATGACCATGCCGTTCGTCGCGTACGGCGGCTCCTCCGTGCTCGCCAACTGGGCCCTGATCGGCATCCTCATCCGCATCAGTGACACCGCGCGCCGCCCCGCACCGGCCCCCGCCCCGTCCCCCGACGCCGAGATGACCCAGGTGGTCCGACCGTGAACAAGCCCCTGCGCCGTATCGCCATCTTCTGCGGGCTGCTCATGCTCGCCCTGCTCCTCCGGGAGAACTGGCTCGGCTTCGTACGCTCGAACGAGCTCAGCTCCCACGACTTCAACAAGCGTGTGCAGATCGAGCGGTACAGCAGCGCACGGGGCAACATCATCGTCGACGGCAAGCCCATAACCGGCTCGGCCAAGACCGACGATACGTACTACACGTACAAGCGCACCTACACCGACGGTCCCATGTGGGCGCCGGTCACCGGCTTCGCCTCGCAGGCGTTCGGTGCCACCCAGATCGAGTCCATCGAGGACGGCATCCTCACCGGCAACGACGACCGGCTCTTCTTCGACCGCACGATGTCCATGTTCACCGGCGACGAGAAGAAGGGCGGCAACGTCGTCACGACGCTCAGCGGTGCCGCCCAGAAGGCCGCGTACGAGGGGCTCGGCAAGAAGAAGGGCGCCGTCGCCGCGATCGAACCGGCGACCGGCAAGATCCTCGCGCTGGCCTCCACCCCCAGCTACGACCCGGCCACCTTCGCCGGCCGTACGGAGAAGGACTCCAAGGCCTGGGTCGGCCTCGACAAGAAGAACGACCCCAACGACCCGATGCTCAACCGGGCGCTGCGCGAGACCTACCCGCCGGGCTCCACCTTCAAGGTGCTGACGGCCGCCGCCGCCCTGGAGCACGGCAAGGTCAGCGACGTCGACGCCCCCACGGAGACCCCGCTCCCCTGGATCATGCCCGGGACGACCAGGCCGCTCCCGAACGAGGGCAACATCCCCTGCGAGAACGCCACGCTGCGGGTCTCGCTGCGCTACTCCTGCAACACCGTCTTCGGCAAGCTGGGCTCGGACCTCGGCAAGGACAAGATGCTGGAGACCGCGAAGAAGTTCGGCTTCAACGAGGAGCAGTTCGTCCCGGTCCGCGCCGCGGCCTCCGTCTTCCCCGAGGACATCAACAGCTCGCAGACGGCGCTCTCCTCCATCGGCCAGTTCGACACCCGCGCCACGCCCCTCCAGATGGCCATGATCGCCGCCGCGGTCGCCAACGACGGCAAGCTGATGAAGCCGTACATGATCGACCGCCTGGAGTCGCCCAGCGTCGACGTGCTGGAGAAGACCGAGCCCGAGGAGCTGAGCCGGCCCCTCTCGCAGGAGAACGCCCAGAAGCTCCAGAGCATCATGGAGACCGTCGTCGACGAGGGCACGGGAACCAATGCCAAGATCCCGAACGTCACAGTGGGCGGGAAGACCGGCACCGCCCAGCACGGCGAGAACAACAGCAAGAATCCGTACGCGTGGTTCATCTCCTACGCCAAGACGGGTGACGGCTCCCCGGTGGCCGTCGCGGTCGTCGTCGCCGACAGCGATGCCAGCCGTGACGACATCTCCGGTGGTGGCCTCGCGGCCCCCATCGCCAAGGACGTGATGAAGGCGGTCATCGACAGCAAGAAGTGACGCCCGTCACGACGCACGTCCATACCCGCACAATGCGATACCGGTCGTATATCAGCTCACCGTTACGGGCCAACCTCATACGGCGTGCCCGGTAGCGTAGGCGCGAACAGCACACCGCCGGACCACTCGCCGGTGCGGTCGGGACTGACGGAGAGGGCTGGAACGTTATGGAAGAGGCGCGTCGCCTCGGCGGCCGGTACGAACTGGGCTCGGTGCTCGGTCGTGGTGGCATGGCAGAGGTCTACCTCGCCCATGACACCCGGCTCGGCCGCTCCGTGGCCGTCAAGACGCTGCGGGCCGACCTGGCCCGCGACCCGTCCTTCCAGGCGCGGTTCCGCAGAGAGGCCCAGTCCGCGGCCTCCCTGAACCACCCGGCGATCGTCGCGGTCTACGACACCGGCGAGGACTACGTCGACGGCGTCTCCCTCCCGTACATCGTGATGGAGCACGTCGACGGCTCCACGCTCCGCGAGCTGCTGCACTCCGGGCGCAGGCTGCTCCCCGAGCGCACGCTGGAGATGACCGTCGGCATCCTCCAGGCGCTGGAGTACTCGCACCGCAACGGGATCGTCCACCGCGACATCAAACCGGCCAACGTCATGCTGACGCGCACCGGTCAGGTCAAGGTCATGGACTTCGGCATCGCCCGCGCCATGGGCGACTCCGGCATGACGATGACGCAGACCTCCGCCGTCATCGGTACCGCGCAGTACCTCTCCCCCGAGCAGGCCAAGGGCGAACAGGTCGACGCGCGCTCCGACCTCTACTCCACCGGCTGCCTGCTCTACGAACTCCTCACCGTCCGGCCGCCGTTCATCGGCGACTCCCCGGTCGCGGTGGCCTACCAGCACGTACGGGAAGAGCCGCAGACGCCCAGCGTCTTCGACCCCGAGATCACGCCCGAGATGGACGCGATCGTCCTGAAGGCCCTGGTCAAGGACCCGGACTACCGCTACCAGTCCGCCGACGAGATGCGCGCCGACATCGAGGCGTGCCTCGACGGCCAGCCCGTCGCAGCGACGGCCGCCATGGGCGCGGTCGGCTACGGCGGCGGTTACGGCGCCGACCAGCCGACCACGGCGATGCGCGCGGGCGACCCGGGCGGCCAGACCTCGATGCTCCCGCCGGCCAACCCGGACGACGGCGGCTTCGGCGGATACGACGACCGCCCGGGGCGCCGCCGCCAGCAACCGAAGAAGTCCAACACCTCGACCATCCTGCTCGCGGTCGCGGGCATCCTGGTACTGGTCGGCGCGATCCTCATCGGCAAGTACATCGTCGACGGCAGCGGCGGCGAGAGCAAGGGCCAGGTGGACGTCCCGCAATTCGTCGGCAAGACCCTCAGCGACGCGGAGACCCTCGCGGAGAACGCCTCCGTGAAGGTCTCCCAGTCGGGCTCGGAGCGCTGCGAGCAGCCCAAGGGCTCCATCTGCAGCCAGAAGCCCGAGAGCGGGCAGATGGAGAAGGGCGAGACGGTCCAGGTCGTCGTCTCCGAAGGCTCGCCGCAGATCGAGGTCCCGGACGTCACCGACAAGCAGAAGGACAAGGCGACCGTCCAACTGGAGAACAAGGGCTTCAAGGTCGAGTACAAGGAGGAGGAGTCCGACCGGGACTCCGGCACCGTGCTCGCCCAGACGCCCGAGGGCAACTCCCAGGCCGAGAAGAACTCCACGGTCACCCTGACGATCGCGACGAACACCCTGATCCCCGTCCCGCCGGTGACCGGTAAGTCCGTCGACGAGGCCGAGGCACAGCTCAAGACGCTCAACTTCGTCGTCGTACGGAACCAGGTCGACTCCGACCAGCCCGCCGGCACCGTCGTCAAGCAGAACCCGTCGGGCGACACCAAGGCCGCCGAGGGCGCCACCGTCACCCTGGACGTCTCCAAGGGGCCCCAGCAGGAGAAGGTGACCATCCCCGCCGACATCCTCACCGGCAAGCGCCTGGGCGAGGTCAGGGGCACGCTCCAGGGCCAGGGCTTGAACGTCGCCCTCGCCAACGGCTCGTCGGGCGACGACAACGCCATCGTGATCAGCAGCGACCCGCGCCCCGGTCAGGAAGTGAACAAGGGCGACACGGTCACCCTGACCACCTTCGGCGGCCAGGGCAACGGCAACGGGAATGGCAACGGGAACGGGAACAACGGCGACAACAACAACGACGGCGGGGGCGGCGGAGGCTTCTTCGGCTTCGGCGGCCGGTCCGATGTCCCCTTCCGCCCCGAGAGCTCGTAACAGCGCTCAGCTCGACGGGAATGCCCCGGTACCCACATGGGTACCGGGGCATTCCCGTGACGGTGTCTGTGGCACTCCGCCGTCAGCGCAGCTCCGGCGGGGGCGTGCGGTCCTTGTCGACCTTTTCCGTGCGCTCCAGTTCGGCCCAGACGATGTAGCGGTAGTCCGACGTGTAGACCGGCGTGCAGGTCGTCAGGGTCAGGTAGCGGCCCGGTTTGGTCTTGCCGGACTCCTTCGGCACCGGCATCAGCACCTCGACGTTGTACTTCGACGTCTGCGGAAGCTCCTTGTAGACCTTGTAGACGTACCAGGTGTCCCGCGTCTCGAAGACGACCGCGTCGCCCGTCCTGATCTTGTGGATGTTGTGGAACCTCGCGCCGTGCCCGTCCCGGTGCGCCGCCAGCGTGAAGTTCCCCTGCTTGTCCCAGGGGAGCGCCGACTTGACCGGATCCGTGTAGTAGCCCGCGACGCCGTCGTTCAGCAGGGACGTGTTCGTCCCCTTCTTCACCAGGACCTCGCCGCTGTCCATCGCCGGGACGTGCAGGAAGCCGATGCCGTCCGCCGGGTCGAAGCTCTTGGGGCCGTCGCCGCCGGTCGCCTCACGCGCCCAGTTGTGCCGTACGTCGTCGCTCTGCCTGTCCGCCGCGCGGTCGGCCAGCACGTTCGTCCACCACAGCGAGTAGACGACGAAGAGGCCCAGCACCACACCCGCCGTGATGAGCAGTTCGCCGAAGACGCTGACGGCGGCGGCGATCCGGCCGCGGGGGCGGCGGCCCCGGACGGGCGCCGGCGCCGGGTCAGGGTCCGGGGAGGGGGGCGGTGTGCCGGTCTGTTCTTCGTGCCCGGTGTTCGCTGCCACGGCACCCGTCCCCGTCCCTGTCGTGATTCCGGCCGATCGGCCCCCGCGGCCCCGTCGGACCCCGCGGGACCCGTCGGCCTCAGCCGACGAGCGCGTCGGGCTTCCCCTTGCTGCGCGGCCGCTCGTCCACCATCTTGCCCCACACGATCATGCGGTAGGTACTGGTGAACTCCGGGGTGCAGGTCGTCAGGGTGATGTAGCGCCCGGCCTTGGTGAACCCGGACCCCGGCGGCACCGGAGTGATCACGCTGACGTTCGACGGCGGCGTCTGCGGCAGGATGCTGGTCATGTCGTACGTGTAGTACGCGTCCTGCGTCTCGACGATGATCTCGTCGCCGGGCTGCAGCCGGTTGATGTAACGGAACGGCTCCCCATGGGTGTTGCGGTGTCCGGCCACCGCGAAGTTGCCCTGCTTGTCGGAGGGCATCGCCGTCTTGAGCGAACCCTCCGCGTAGTGACCGACCATCCCGCGGTCCAGGACCTTCGGCTTGCTGATGCCCTCCGCGATCGGCACCACGACGTCCAGCTTCGGGATGTGCATGATCGCGAAACCCTGGCCCGGCTCGAAGGCGCCGGGCTGCCGACCGTCCGCCCAGCCGCTCTGGATCTTGTCCGCCTCCTTGCCGGCGTACTGGCCGGCCTGGATGTTCGTCCACCAGAGCTGGTAGCCGACGAAGAGCAGCATCAGCACACCGAAGCTGATGAACAGTTCGCCGATCGCCCGGCTCGCGATCACGGCGGGGCTCTCCTTGAGGGCGCGCGCCGCACGCCGCGCCTCGACCCGCGAGAGCGGCCGGGAGGACGCCGCCCGTGCGGGGCCCGTGGACGCGCTCTGTGCCTCGTTCCCGGCGTCCCGGGGGCCGCCCTCGTCCTCCGGCGCCTCCGCGGCGCGCCTGCGGCCCCTGCCGCCGCCCTTGGCCGCCGCCGCTCTCCGGCGCTCCGCCCGGCCGCCCGTACGCGGCGCGGACACCGACGGCTCCGCGACGGCCGGCGGGAGCGGCCCCGGGCCCTGCGCGGGCCCCGGCTCCACCACCGGCATGGGCTGGGTGACGAACTCCGCCGCGGCGGAGTCGGATATGGGCGCGGGCGCCGGACCGGCGGCGGGGCCGGGGCGCGGTACCGCCCGCGGCTCGGGCACCGCCTGTGGCCGCGGCTGCGGCTCCGCCGCGTACTGCCGGTAGTAGTCCCCGGACCACTCGGGCCCGGCCCCGGATCCCGCCACAGGGCCCGGAGAGGGCGGTACGGGGCCCGCTGCGGCCGGTTCGTCCCGCCGGGGCCCCCGGTGCCGCCCCGGCCGCCGCACCGGCGGAGCAGGGGGCTCCGGTCTCTCCGACCGACCCGGCTGTCCATGTTGACCCGGTTGGCCAGGCTGTCCCGGCTGGCCCGGCAGCGGGTCGTTCAGCGGGTCCGCGAGACCGTCCACCGCCGCCTCGAACGCGCGGGAGTCCCCGTACGCGCCCGGCTGGAAACCGTCCGGTTCGTACCGGTCCGGGTCGTACGCGCCCCCGTAACCGGCGTCGTGTTCGGGGCGCAGTGCGGTCACGCGAGCGCCTTGCCCACCACCGGCGCCAGTCCCGTCGAGCGGTTCACCGCGCCCGGATCACCGCACTGCGCCAGCCAGTTGGCCAACATCAGGTGGCCGTGCTCGGTGAGCACCGACTCCGGATGGAACTGCACGCCCTCGACGGGCAGTTCACGGTGGCGTACCCCCATGATGATCCCGTCCTCGGTCCGCGCCGTGACCTCCAGCTCGGCCGGCAGCTCGGCGGGCTCGGCCGCGAGCGAGTGGTAGCGGGTCGCGGTGAACGGCGAGGGCAGTCCCGCGAAGACGCCCTTGCCCTCGTGCGTGACGAGGGACGTCTTGCCGTGCAGCAGTTCGGGGGCCCGGCCGACGACCCCGCCGTACGCCACGGCCATCGACTGCATGCCGAGGCAGACACCGAAGACGGGCAGGCCGGCCGCGGCGCAGTGGTGGACCATCTCGACGCAGACACCGGCCTGTTCGGGGGTGCCGGGGCCCGGGGAGAGCAGGACGCCGTCGAAGCCGTCGTCGGCGTGCGCGGTGGCCACCTCGTCGTTGCGCAGGACCTCGCACTCGGCGCCGAGCTGGTAGAGGTACTGGACGAGGTTGAAGACGAAGCTGTCGTAGTTGTCCACGACGAGGATGCGCGCGCTCATCGGGCCGCCCCCGCTCCGTCGACCGTCACGTCGTTGAACGGCAGCAGCGGCTCCGCCCACGGGAAGACGTACTGGAACAGCAGATAGACGACGGCGAGCGCCAACACGAGCGAGAGCGCCGCCCGTACCAGCGCGTTGCCCGGCAGATGCCGCCAGATCCAGCCGTACATGCTGTCCCTTCCGTTCGGTACCGCGCCAGGCGGTACGGCACCAGACTAAAGGGCCACGGGGGCGCGTGGGCGGTGCATCAGCGAGCTGCGCCCAGGTTCGGACTTGCTCTTCGTCACTCCACGGGCGTCGCGTAATGCAGGTCCACCGTGCCCGAGTAGCCGGGAAGGGCCTCTTTGCGCAGCTCATCGACTTGCCAGCCGAGGCCGTACGCCTTCACGTACAGCTCGTAGTTCTGGATCGCGGGTGAGTCGTCGAGCGCCTTGCGCAGCGCGGTCCGGTCGCCGACCGCCGTGATGGTGTACGGGGGCGAGTAGACGCGGCCCTGGAGGATCAGGGTGTTCCCCACGCAGCGGACGGCGCTGGTGGAGATCAGCCGCTGGTCCATGACGCGGATGCCCTTGGCGCCGCCCTGCCAGAGCGCGTTCACCACGGCCTGGAGGTCCTGCTGGTGGATCACGAGGTCGTTGGGCTGCGGCTCGGGGTAGCCGGGGTTGGCGGTGGCGTTGGGCGGGGCGTCGTCGAGGGTGACGGTGAGGCCGGGGCCGGTGACCTCCTTGGTGCCCGCGGCGGCCTCCAGGGCGCGCAGCTCGGCGTTCTCGGCCTCGCCGGTGCCGTGGTCGCGGCTGACGAGCCGGTCGTTCTCCTGGCGTATCGCGGCGGTGGTGTCGCCCAGTTCGGCGTTCTTCCGGTCGCGTTCGTGGATCAGGTCGGAGAGCTTGAGCAGGGAGGTGTCCGTACGGAGGTTGGTGCCCTTGGCCGTGTTGAAGCTGGTGACGAAGATCAGCCCGGCGAGGGCGAACACGGCGGCCGTGAGGACCCGTACGGGGCGTGCTCCCGACCGGCGGCCCGGCGTGCTTCCCGGCCCGGGAACCGGCCCTGGGACCGGCCCTGGGGGAGAGTCGGCTGAATTGCTCAACGTACCCTTATCTCCTTAGGCGCCGCGGAAGCACTACGCTAACGGACGCCCGGGGGCGGTGGTTCCCCCTGCTCTCCGCCCCGGGACCCGTTTACAGTCCCCTGCGCGGTCACGCAGCGCATCGACAGGAGAGTCCCTCGTGCCGAAGTCACGTATCCGCAAGAAGGCCGACTTCACGCCGCCCCCGGCGGCGAAGCAGGCGACCGCCATAAGGCTCACCAACCGGAGCTGGGTGGCTCCGGTGATGCTGGCCCTGTTCCTGATCGGGCTGGCCTGGATCGTCGTCTTCTATGTGACCGAGGGCGATCTTCCCGTGAAGAGCTTCGGCAACTGGAACATCGTGGTCGGGTTCGGCTTCATCGCCGCCGGGTTCGGTGTCTCCACCCAGTGGAAGTAGCGGTCCCGACCGCTCCGCGTCAAGCTCTCCCCATGCTTGTCCACATCGTTATCCACAGGCGGGGGAAAAGGTCAGACGATCTGTGGATAACCCCACGGGTGGTTGACGCCGGTGTGACCGCCACGGTCCCTCCGATGATGTGATCGCCCCTTGTCTCCGCTGGTCAGACCCGTACCGGCGACAAGGGGCACGCATGTTCCCCACAGGATGCACAAGATCCTGCACGCTCTGTGGACAACGTGGCCACAGGTCCGCCCCGCAGGGCGTCCAGGGGCCTCAGGTGAGCTGTGCCGTCCTGGCCACGACGATCCCGATCGTCACCAGCAGCACCAGCGCGCACGTCCCGTACTGCACCACGTTCCGGTGCGCCCGGGGCGCGTGGACCATGCCTATGGCGATCGCGACGCCCGCCACCAGACCGCCGACATGTGCCTGCCAGGCGATGCCGCTCCAGGTGAAGGTGAAGAGCAGGTTCAGCGCCAGCAGGGCGAGAACCGGCCGCATGTCGTAGTTGAGCCGGCGCATCAGGACGGCGGTGGCACCCAGCAGCCCGAAGATCGCGCCGGACGCGCCCAGCGAGAGCTGGTTGGGCTCGGCGATCAGATACGTGAGGGCGCTGCCGGCCAGTCCGGAGAGCAGATAGAGCGCCAGATAGCGGGCGCGGCCGAGGGCGGCTTCCAGCGGACCGCCGAGCCACCACAGGCCCAGCATGTTGAAGGCGATGTGCCACACCTCTTCGTGCAGGAACATCGAGGTGAAGAGCCGGTACCACTCACCGCCCGCGACGCCGATGACATGGCCCCGGTCGTAGGCGCCGCCGATGAGCCCGAGGTCGATGGCGAGCCGGTCGTGGTCGCCCACGGCGAGCACGGCGACGAAGACGGCGACGTTGATGCCGAGCAGGATCTTGGTGAGCAGCCGGGGGTCGGCGGCGATCGTGCCGCCCGCGAGGGTGCGCGGCTGGTTGGCCGTGGCGCCGTGGCCCGTACCGGATCCCTGTCTGACGCACTCGGGGCACTGGAATCCGACGGAGGCGCTGATCATGCACTCCGGGCAGATGGGCCGTTCGCAGCGCGTGCAGCTTATGCCCGTCTCCCGGCCGGGATGGCGGTAACAGCTCGGCGGGCCCTGGGTGACGGCGGGCTGGTCCTGGCCTCCGTGGCCTCCTGGCGGGTGCTCCATCGGTCCCCTCGGTCTTCGTGGCGGCGGGCGGTACGCAGCGCACCGCCCCGCCCGTCCGGTATGTAACCACTACGGACGGGCGGGGCGGGATGGTTCCCGGGTGGCGGGAACAGGTCAGCGGCGACTGCGTCGGGTCAGCGGGTCTCGACGACGACCGACTCGATCACGACGTCCTGGAGGGGGCGGTCGGTGCCCGGGTTGGTGGGGACGGCGATGATCGCGTCGACGACCTTCCTGCTCGCGGCGTCGGCGACCTCGCCGAAGATCGTGTGCTTGCGGTTCAGCCAGCCGGTCGGCGAGACGGTGATGAAGAACTGCGAGCCGTTGGTGCCCGGCCCCGCGTTGGCCATGGCGAGCAGGTACGGCTTGTCGAAGGCCAGTTCCGGGTGGAACTCGTCCGCGAACTCGTACCCGGGGCCGCCGGTGCCGTTGCCCAGCGGGTCGCCGCCCTGGATCATGAAGCCCTTCATCACGCGGTGGAAGACGGTGCCGTCGTAGAGCGGCCGCGTCGTCCTGCCGCCGGTCGCCGGGTCGGTCCACTCGCGTTCGCCCCGGGCGAGTTCGACGAAGTTCTTGACCGTCTTGGGCGCGTGGTACGGCAGGAGCCGCAGCTCGATGTCGCCCTGACCGGTCCTGAGGGTGGCGTAAAGCTGCTCGGCCACGATGTGCCTTCCGTGAGTCGTCGCTGACGCTCCAGATCCTCGCACGGACATGGGGAGGTGAGGTCCGGGGAAGGAGCGGCGGACATGCCGGAAGGACGGACTCCGGGGATGACACGGATGCCCGTAACGCATGCCGGGATCGTCACCGACAGGCATGATTTCGAAAAGGGTGGATAGGCGAAATACGGAACGCCACCGAGGAGGATGATCCTGTGACCCGCATGGACAGCGTGCGCGCCGCTACCGGTTCGGCCAAGGAGAGCGTGCAGCACGCCGCGGAAGCGGTGGCCCCCTACGCCGACACGGCAAAGGAGCAGGCCACTCTGGCCAAGGAGCAAGCGGCCCTGTACGCCAGGGAGGCGCGGGTCCGGCTCGCGCCGACGATGTCAAAGGCAGCCGAACAGGCTCGTGTTCAGTACGGCGCCCATGTGGCGCCACGTGTACCTCCGAAGTTCGATGACGCGGCCCACCGTGCCGCCGTACGCACCCGCAGGGCCGCCCGTCAGGCGGCGGACTACACGGTGCCGCGGGTCGGGCAGGCGGTGGCGACGGCACAGCCGGTGGCGGAGCAGGCCGCGGCCCGGTCGACGGCGGCGCTGGCCGCGCTGCGCGGACAGGTCACGCCGAAGGAGATCCGGAAGCTGGTGCGCAAGCACGAGCGGCGGGCCAGGGCCGGCCGGGTCGCCAAGGGCCTCGCGGTCCTCGGTGTGGTGGCCGGTGGTGCCTTCGTGGCGTGGAAGTGGTGGGACAAGCAGGCCAACCCGGACTGGCTGGTGGAGCCGCCGGCCGCTACGGAGGTCTCGGAGCGTGCTCCGCTGACGTCGGTGGACGGCACTCCGGTGAGCGGCAGCCATGTGGTCGATCCGCTCGATCCCGAGGTGCAGGCGAAGCAGGCCGAGGCGGAGGCCGCGGAGCGGGACCGGAACCAGGGCGAACGTCCCTGACGGGCCGGGCGGTTCGGGTCCTGGGACGCCGGGCGGTACGGGTCCTGGGAGACGGGGCGGTACGGATCCTGAGCGGCAGGGCCGTGCGGACTCCGGGCAACAGGACCGTGCGGACTCCGGGGAACAGGACCGTGCGCGCGCCTCACGCCGCGACGAGCGCCGCGTCGGCGGCGGGGGTGTCGTGGGTGGCACGGCCGGCGTGGGCGCCGTCACCGTCGCTGTCGCCGTCGCCGTCCGACAGGGCGAGCGCGGGCAGGTGACGGACCGACGGTGACGAGCCGTGCGCCTCGGCGCGGATCCGCTGCTTGATCGTGGGCGGCAGGGAGCGGGCCCGCGGCAGGGCCCTGGGTACGGCCGCCCTGGCCGCCGGCAGGGCCACGGCGGCGCGGTGCGCGGCGGCGGGCGCCGGCGCCGGGCGGTCGGCGGACCGGTCGGCGGGCTGCGC
>NZ_JBHZDA010000064.1:40114-40768 GCF_042755665.1 Streptomyces sp. NPDC059142 | reverse complement strand
GCCATCACCCCGTTCGCGATGGACACGGACCGCAAGGGCTTCAGCATGCCGATCGGCTCGACGGCCGGTGACGGCCTCGACATCCGCGGGCGGATCTTCTACCCGGGCGGCCTCAGCTTCCACCACGCGGCATCCGGCAAGACCATCACGCTGAAGCCCACGTACATCCGCGTGATGCCGACGCCCTCCTACACCGCGGGCGTCGAGGTCGACGGCGTGCCCGTCTCCAGCGAGGTCGTCATCGCGGAATCCACCTACGCCGAGGTCATGCTGGGCGCCCGCCCGAGCCTGACGGGCTTCCGCATCAAGAAGGCGCCGTTCTACCTCACGGCGGAGGCGTCCCGCCTGTTCGCCTCGATCACCGGCGGCGAAGCCCCTCCGGTGGGCGCCCTGTTCGGCACGCTCACCCCGAACTTCGACTACATCCCGACGGCCCCGAGGTCGTAACGCGGGCGCTCTGAGCCGCCGGTTCGGACGGGGGTCTGCCGGGGCGGGCCAGGGGTGCTGCACGGCGGGCCGCCCACCGTGGAGCGCCCCGGGGCCGCCCCGACCGGGCCCGGGGGGCCCCCCCCCGCCCGGGGGCCCCCGCCCGGCTCCCGGGCGCCCCGGGGGGGGGGGGGAGGAACACACCCCCCGCCCCCCCGCCTAACCGCG
>NZ_JBHZDA010000064.1:36953-40104 GCF_042755665.1 Streptomyces sp. NPDC059142 | reverse complement strand
GGGGTCGTAGGGGCCGCCGGTGGGGGGGGGGGGCGCGGGGGGGGGGCGGGGGTGGCGCCCGGGGGGGCCCCCCCCGGGGGCCCCCCCGGGGCCCCCCCCGACGGGCCCGGGGCGCTCACCCCGGGCCCGGTCGCTCATGACGGTATCCGGTGCCCCTGGGGCGCGGGCCGTGTTCTCGCGTGCCCTGCCAGTGCCAGCACGCTCAGACCGAACATCAGGACACCCAGGGGGAGATGGACCGACGGTACGTGCGCGATGCCGAGCACGACCTGCACCGAGGCGAGGACGAGGAAGCCGGACGCGTACCACACGGGCCGGGGCGAGCCGCCGCCCGGTTTCCAGGCCAGCACCGCCGCGAGCACGTACAGCATCGACGCCCCGTACATCACCCGGGCTCCGATGCTGTGCAGCGTCTCGCCGTAGGACGAGGTCAGCAGCAGCCCGGCGGAGACCGCTTGAAGGAAGATGGTCAGGGTCTGGAGGGCGATCGCCGTCCGGAGGAACGAGAAGCGGCGCTGTGCCGTCGCCTGGGTCGTCATGCCACGGTCCTCTTTTCCGCCCGGTGGGCAGTGGATCGGTAAGGTCTCGACAGCCCGACGACGCGGGCCCGCGAAAGGTAAGGCGAGGGGGGTGGCCGGGCATGGGCACGGCGGGGGCGAGTACCGACGAGGTGGCCGGTGAGCGGCGCCAACTGATGAACGTCGCCTACCGGTTGCTCGGTTCACTGGCCGAGGCCGAGGACGCCGTACAGGAGGCATACGCACGCTGGTACGCGCTGCCGCAGGACCGGCGGGACGTGATCGTGTCGCCCGGTGCCTGGCTGACGACGGTGACCGGACGGATCTGCCTGGACGTGCTCGGCTCGGCGCGGGCGCGGCGTGAACGGTACGTCGGGGCGTGGCTGCCCGATCCGCTGCCCGACCGCGCCGAACGGCACCTCGGCCACGGCGGCGGCCCCACCAGCCCCGTCGCGCTCACCGACCCGGCCGACCAGATGGTCCTGGACGAGTCGGTGACCATGGCCTTCCTCGTCGTCCTGGAGTCGATGACGCCCGCGGAGCGGGTGGCGTTCGTCCTGCACGACGTCTTCCGGTATCCGTTCGCCGAGATCGCGGGCATCCTCGACCGGACCCCCGCCGCCTGCAAGCAGCTCGCGGCCTCCGCCCGGCGCCGGGTGCGCGGGGCACGGCCCCCGGTGAAGGCCGCCCGGCAGGCCGAAGCGGTACGGCGGGTCAAGGAGGCATGGGAGGCCAAGGACATCGCGGCCCTGGTCGACCTCCTCGACCCGGCGGCCGTGATGACCGCCGACGGCGGCGGCCTGGTCGGAACCGTCCTCCGCCCGATCGAGGGCGGTGCGCGCATCGCCCAGTACCTGGTCGCCATCGCGGACAAGGCGGTCGGGCTCGAACTCCTGGAACGCTCGGTCAACGGCGCTCCCGGCCTGGTGGCCCGGCAGGCCGGCGCCCTCGCGACCGTGGCCTCGTTCGAGATCGCGGACGGCCGCGTCACGCGGATCTGGGCGGTCCGCAACCCGGAGAAGCTGCGCCCGTGGGCGCGGGGTTGGGCCGTCTGACGTCTTCGTGCGGCGCGGAGAACGGCACCGCCTGCGTCGAGGTCGCCCACCTCGCCCCCACCCGCCGGTAGGCGTCCGCGACTCCAGGGACCAGGCCGGTCCCGCGCTCGTCGTGCCGGTCGCCGCCCCTATCGTTTCCGGATGCTGTCGATGATGCGCGTCCAGTTGTCGGCGCCGTGGCCGTTCTCGATCGCCTGGCGGTAGTGGGCCTGTACCGCCAGGGGGAGGGCGAGGTCGAGGCCGAGGGAGGCGCTGGTGTCGACGATGTGGTCGGAGGTGGCGCCCATCATCGTGACCGTGCTGAGGTCGCCCGGATGTGCTCCGGCGTCCAGTGCCGCGCCCGGGGTCTCCTCGCCGGCTCTGAGGATGGCGCCGGTCGCGTCGGCGGAGGTGAGCAGTTCAGGGAGGGCGTCCCTGGCCTTCATCCCCGCCGTGCCCAGCATCGCGGTGGCCTGCATCAGGGCGGACAGGGTGGAGAGGAAGACGGTGAGCTGGGCCTGGTACATCGTCTGGGCGAGGCCCGGGTCCTCGCCCAGGTACTTCGGAGTGCCGAGCGCCGCCAGCGTCGTCCGGTGGGTCTCCAGTGTGGTGACGGGGCCGCTGTAGTAGACGTGGGCCGCTTCCGTGCCGACCATCGGCGCCGGGACCATGACGCCGCCGGTGAGGAAGCCGGCGCCGTGGCCGGCTGCCCAGGTCGCCGCCGCGCGGGTGCGGTCGGGGGTGTCCGAGCTGAGGTTGACCAGGGTGCGGCCCGCCAGGGAGCCGGTGGCGGTGCCGAGGATGTCGTACATCGCCTGGTAGTCGGTGAGGCTGAGGATCACGAGGTCGCCCGCCTCGACCGCCTCGCCGGGGGTCGCCGCGTGGGTCGCTCCGGCGGTGACGAGGGCGTCGGCCCGGCCGGGGGTGCGGTTCCAGACGGTGACCGGGTGGCCGGCGGTGAGGAGGGTGCGGGTCATCGCCCGGCCCATCGGGCCGAGACCGAGGACGGTGACGGGGGCGTGCCGTGTGTGGTGTCCGTTCATCCCTCCATGCTCGGAGGGCACCGTTAATCTCGGAAGTACCCACTGTTTTCTGCGGTACTTACCTTTAAGTAAGGGGATCTGCGATGGCCAAGGCGCCGCGACTCGGTCCGTACATCTGCGGTATCGACGCCGGGCTCGACGTGGTGAGCGGCAAGTGGAAGGGACTCATCCTCTGGGAACTCGACGCCCATGGCGTACGCCGCTTCGCCGAACTCCGGCGCGGGTTGCCGGGCGTGAGCGAGAAGATGCTGACCCAGCATCTGCGCGAGATGGAGGAGGACGGTCTCGTCCACCGGGAGGTCTACGCGCAGGTGCCGCCGCGCGTGGAGTACTCCCTGACCGAGCACGGGCGCACGCTCAACGACGCGCTCCGGCCGCTCGGTGCCTGGGGGACGGAGCGGATACGGCGTGAAGGCGTCCCGGTGGTCGACGTCACCGGGACCGGGGCGGCGCACGGCTAGCGGGGGGGGCCCCGGGGGGGGGGGGGGGCGCGGTGGGGGGGGTGTGGGGGGTTGGCCGGGGTCGTCGGGGGTCGGGTGTTGATCGGGGGGGTGCC
>NZ_JBHZDA010000064.1:0-36943 GCF_042755665.1 Streptomyces sp. NPDC059142 | reverse complement strand
GGCGGGTCTGCGGTGGTCCGCCGGGGGGGGGCTGCCCGCCCCGGGCGGGGGGGGGGCCCCGGCCTGGGGCCCGGCCCGGGGGGGGGGGGCCCCCCCGCTGTCGGGTTCTTGTCGTGGGTACGCCGGCTACTTCGGGTCGCGGTTGAAGAGCGAGGTGGACCAGAGGTAACCGAGCGCGGTGAGGGCGAGGCACCAGGCGACGGCGAGCCATCCGTTGTGGCCGATCCCGGTGCCGAGGAGCAGTCCGCGCAGGGTCTCGATGGCGGGGGTGAAGGGCTGGTACTCGGCGATCGGCCGGAACCAGCCGGGCATCGCGTCCACCGGCACGAAGGCGCTGGAGAGAAGCGGCAGGATCATCAGCGGCATGGCGTTGTTGCTCGCCGCCTCGACGTTCGGGCTGGACAGGCCCATCCCGACCGCGATCCAGGTGAGCGCCAGGGAGACGAGCGCCAGCAGACCGACCGCCAGGATCCACTCCAGGGCGGTGGCGTCGACGGCCCGGAACCCGATCGCCACGGCGACGGCGCCGACGAGGACCACGCTCATCACGCACTGCAACACGCTGCCGAGGACATGCCCGATGAGCACCGAACCGCGGTGGATCGCCATCGTACGGAAGCGGGCGATGATGCCCTCCGTCATGTCCGTGGAGACGGAGACCGCGCTGCCGATCGTGGTGCTGCCGATGGTCAGCATCAGGATGCCGGGGACGAGATACGCGAGGTAGGCGGACCGGTCCGCCCCGCCGCCGGTTCCGAGGCCGGCGCTCATCACGTCGCCGAAGATGTAGACGAAGAGCAGAAGCAGCATGACCGGCGTGAGGAGCAGGTTCAGGGTGAGGGAGGGGTAGCGCCGGGCGTGCAGGAGATTGCGGCGCAGCATGGTGTTCGAGTCGCGTATGGCGAGGGTGAGCGCGCTCATCGGACGATCTCCTTGGACCGGTCAGGGGAGGTGAGGGCGAAGAAGACGTCGTCCAGGTCGGGCGTGTGGACGGTCAGTTCGTCCGCGTGGACGGCGGCGGCGTCGAGGCGGTCGAGGATGGCGCGCAGGGCGCCCTGGCTGCCGTCGCTGGGGATCTGGAGGGACAGGGCCTCGTCGTCGTGGGTGGCCTCGTGGAGCGTGGCGGCGGCGGTGCGGTAGGCGGCGGGGTCGGAGAAGCGCAGCCGTACGTGGCCGCCGGGGACGAGGCGTTTGAGTTCGTCGGGGGTGCCCTGGGCGGCGATGGTGCCGTCGTGGAGCACGGCGACGCGGTCGGCGAGTTCGTCGGCCTCGTCCAGGTACTGGGTGGTGAGGAAGACGGTGACGCCGCCGGCGACCAGTTGGCGGATGATCTGCCACATGGTGTGGCGGCTGCGGGGGTCGAGCCCGGTGGTGGGCTCGTCCAGGAAAATGATCCGGGGGTCGCCGACCAGGGTCATGGCGATGTCCAGGCGGCGTTTCATGCCGCCGGAGTAGGTGGCGGCGGGCTTCTTAGCGGCCTCCACCAGGTCGAAACGCTCCAGCAGTTCGGCGGTGACCCGCCGGGCCTCCGCCCGGGGCAGGTGGTGCAGATCGGCCATGAGGAGCATGTTCTCCTCGCCGGTGATCAGCCCGTCGACGGCGGAGAACTGCCCCGTGACACCGATCGCTGCACGCACCGCCTGCGGTGATGTGGCGAGGTCGTGGCCGGCGATCTGCGCCCGGCCGCCGTCGGCGGTGACGAGGGTGGAGAGGATCTTGACGGCGGTGGTCTTGCCGGCGCCGTTCGGCCCGAGCAGCGCGAAGACCGTCCCGGCCGGGATGTGCAGATCGATGGAGTCGAGGACGGTCCTGTCGCCGTACGACTTGCGGAGACCGACGGCGGAGACGGCGGCCGGGGACGGTCGTTCGCCGTTCTGTTTGGGCGTGGGCATGACAGATGAAGGCATGGAGCCCTCCCCTTCGAAGGCTGAGGTGGCTGAGGCGCCTGCGGTGGCGTGTATGTGGGCGCGGGGCGAGCGGGGGCGCGGGCGCGGTGCTCAGGGGTGGTGCTCAGGCCCGCGCCCGCGGGGCGGTGCTCAGGGGCGCGCGCGGCGGATGTCGATGTTGCCGTGCCGGGTACGGGCGCGGACCTTGACGGTGTCCTCGGCGTCCTCCGGGGTGTCGGCCGAGGTGAGCGTGTTGCGTACCTGGCCCGAGCCCGAGCTGACGTCCAGCCAGGCGGCCGTGCCCTCGCGGACGCCGACCTCGATGGCGCCGTAGGACGTCTCCAACTGGACGGTGCCGCGCGCCACTTCGGCCACCCGCAGGGTTCCGTGGGCGGTGGTGGCGGTGACGGAGTCCTCGGCGCGCCGGATCTCGATGTCACCGTTGGCGCCGCTCACCCGCAGCTCGCCGGTGGCGGCGCCGACGGTCGTGGTGCCGTGCGAGTTCTTCAGGACGGCGGGGCCGTCGACGAGTCCGACGCGCAGGCTGCCGGAGCTGGTGCTGATCTCGGCCGGGCCCTCGATCCGGTCGACGGTGATCGAGCCGTGCGCCGCGGTGAGCTTGAGCGGGCCGGTGGTGTCGAGGCGGACGTCGCCGGACGAGGTCTTCACCTGGACGTCGCCGAGCCGGCCCTCGCCGAGCACCTGGGTCCAGGCGCCGGTCGTGTCGACGCCCGACCCCGCGGGCAGTTCGACGGTCACGTCGACGGTGCCGGTGCGGCCGAGCAGATGGGGCTTGGGTGTCCTGACGGTCAGTACGCCGTTCACGTACGTCACCTCGGTCTGGTCGGCCGCCCGTACGTCCTGGTCCCGCTCCGGGTCGCGGGGCAGTACCTCGACGACGGTGTCGACGCGGTCTCCCGCGGTGAACTGGATGGAGCCGGCCTCCACGCGGGCGGCGACCGAGATCGGTGCGGGTGTGTCGAAAGAAGGCATGGCTGTCCCGTCCTCTTGGGTCATGGGGACGTCCCCGCTGGTGGGACGTGGTGTGGGTGAAGTGGGGCGAAGAGAGGTGGAGTGAGGTGGGTGGGGCGGGGAGCGGTCAGCGCACCCAGCCCGTGAAGCTCTGTCCGATCGTGCGGGCCTTCTCCGGCGTACGCGGCCGGGGGCCGCCGTCGACCGCGGCCGACACGGCGCGCACCAGCCATGCGTTGACCGACAGGCCCTCGCGGCTCGCGGCCTCCTCGGCGCGGGTCTTGAGATGGGCCGGCAGGCGCAGGTTGACGCGGGCGGTGCCGCCCTCCTCGCCGTCGGCCGGTGCGGATGCCGGGGGCTGGAGGGGTTCGAGGGGCGTGACCGGTTCCGTACGGGCGCCGCCGTCGGTGGGCGGCGGTGTCACCACGAAGTCGGGGTCGAGCCCGCGCAGCCGTACGTCGACCGAGCCGGGGGCGAGCTCGCGGGTGATCTCGTCCATCGCGGCGGACAGCACGTTGAGCATGGTCAGCCGGGTCGCCGACTCCAGCGGGGCGGTGAGCCGCTCGGCCAGCTCGCGGGCTTCGCTGCCGCCGGCTTCGGCGGCCACCGCGAGTTCGCGGCGGAGGGTGTCGACATACGGGGTGAGGTCCATGACGTCATCATGGCACCACTGTGGCGCCATGCGCAAGCCTGAATGGCGCCTTGCTGGGGTGGGGTGCCGGAAACCCCTTTTCACCTGCGGAAATGTGAGGCGGAAGGCTTGGTGTGGGGTGGTGTCATGTGTGGTCGGGGGCGCCGGAGGGGTTGCGGTGGCGTCATGTGGCGCCACGTGGCACCGTGTGGTGCCGTGTGGTGCCAGTCCGCGCCATGTGGCGCCAGGTGGTGTCACGAAGTGGTGCGCGATGACCCCCGTCTCGCTTCCGGCCTGTCGGCCGGCCACCTGGAATTCACGCTTCCGCCGTCGCGAAGACTCCTGGAATAACCCCGCGATTCTCATGGGCTCCTCATGCGCCGTTGGTTGCGTGTGCCAGGCCGGTCGGTCCGCAACGTACGAGCAAGGAGGCGCATGGTGTTCCTGTCGGGGACAGCCGCGGCGCGTGAGGGCCGGGCAGAGGCCGGCACCGACGCGGGCCGGGTGGACGCGGAGCCGCTGCATGTGGCCAGCCGGCTGCACGCGTTCAACCGGTTCGAGCTGAAGTACCTGGTCCCGGTCGAGCAGGCCGCGGAGATCCGGGACGAGCTGGCCGAGCGGATGGACCGGGACCCGCACAGCATCGAGGTCGCCGACGAGGGACCGGGCATCGAGCCCGGCGAGGCGTCCCGCGTCTTCGACCGCTTCTACCGCGCGACGCCGCCGGGCCGGGACCGCGCGCCGGGGTTCGAGCCCCGCCCGGAGCCCGGCTCGGGGCTCGGACTGGCCATCGCCGCGGCCATCGCGGCGGCACACGGCGGACGGCTCGAACTGGACAACCGCCCCGGCACCGGCTGCGCCTTCCGCCTGCTCCTGCCCGATCCGGCCCCCGCGCCGGGGAGCGGTGCCGGGACGCCCGGCCGCACGGACCCCGCGGGCCCCGCGCGGCCCGGGTAGCGGGTACCCGGGGTCTTGCGGCAAGGGCCGGGGCGTGCCGCAGAATCACCGACCGGGACCGTAGATCGCACGCACGAATCCGGGAGTCGCCACATGCGGGTGCTGTTGTCCACGTACGGGTCGCGCGGGGATGTCGAACCGCTGGTGGGGCTCGCGGTGCGGTTACGGGCGCTCGGGGCCGATGCGCGGGTGTGCGCGCCGCCGGACGAGGAGTTCGCGGAGCTGCTGGCCGGCGCCGGTGTGGAGCTGGTGCCGCTGGGGAAGCCGGTGCGCACCTTCATGCACGGGGCGACGCCGCCGTCGGCGGCGGAACTGGCCCGGCTCCGTATCGAGATGGTCGCCGAGCAGTTCGACACGGTCGCCGCGGCGGCGGAGGGGTGCGACGTCCTGGTTGCGGCGGGGCTGGCGCAGGTCGCCGCGCGGTCCGTGGCCGAGCGGCTGGGCATCCGTTACGTGTACGCGAGCTACCACCCGGTCTCCCTGCCGTCGCCGCACCACCCGCCGGCCCCGCGGGAGGGCTGGCCGCCCCCGCCGGAGGGCGCGGACAACCGGACGCTGTGGGACCTGGACGCCCGGGGCATCACGGAGCTGTTCGGCGACGCCCTCAACATCCGCCGGGCGTCGCTGGGCCTGCCGCCGGTGGACAACGTCCGCGACCATGTCTTCACCGGTGAGCCGTGGCTGGCGACGGATCCGGTCCTGGGCCCCTGGCGGGAGCCGGCGGACCTCGGTGTCGTACGGACCGGCGCGTGGATCCTGCCGGACGGACGGCCGTTGCCGGAGCGGCTGGTGGCGTTCCTGGAGGCCGGTGCGCCGCCCGTGTACCTGGGCTTCGGCAGCATGCGCGCCCCGGAGGGCCTCGCCCGGGTGGCCGTCGAGGCGATCCGTTCGCGGGGGCGCCGCGCGGTGGTCTCACGGGGCTGGGCGGATCTGGCGGTGCTCGACGACCGGGACGACTGCCTGGTCGTCGGGGAGGTCAACCAGCAGGCGCTGTTCGGCCGGGTGGCCGCCGTCGTGCACCACGGCGGGGCGGGGACGACGGCGACCGCCGCCCGGGCCGGCGCGCCCCAGGTGGTGGTCCCGCAGATGGTGGACCAGCCGTACTGGGCGGCCCGGGTGACCGCACTGGGCATCGGCGTCGCCCACGACGGCCCGACCCCGACCGCCGCGTCCCTCTCCGCCGCACTCGGCACGGCCCTGTCCGCCGGCACCCGTGCCCGGGCACGGGCGGTGGCGGACACGCTCCGCACCGACGGCGCGGAGGTGGCCGCGAAGCTCCTCCTCGACACGGCCACGCGGGGAGGCCCGGCGCCGTCCGCGTGAACCGCCCGTTGCATTCCGGCCGGGCGGTGGCCGGATCGCCGGGGGTGCGGGGGTGTGGGGGCGGTGGTTACGGTGCGTCGGGAGCGACGCGTACGAGTTCTGACCGCAGCGGCCCGTCGCCCGCCCCAAGGCGTGTCATCGCGGGCCGCACCCCGGAACAGGGAACCCGACAACGGGAGAGCCGATGACCGTCACCCCGCCCCCCTTCGACCCCGAGTTGGCCGTCGTACTCGAACTGAACCCCGAGAGCACCACCGTTCTCACGCCCGAGCTGATCCCCCTGGCCCGCGAGGTCATGGCCCGGCAGCGCCCCACCGACCAGGAGATACGCCGGCAGGGCACCTTCACCTTCGAGGAGCGCGAGGTGCCGGGGCCGGCCGGGGCGCCCGCCGTCTCGTTACTGATCTGCCGGCCCGCCGGCGCGCCGCGCCCGTCCTCCGCCCGGCTGCCCGCCCTCTACTGCGTGCACGGCGGTGGCATGGTCAGCGGGGACAACCGGCTCGGGATCCTCGACCGGCTCGATCTGGCGCACGAGCTGGGCGGTCTCGTCGTGGTCTCCGTCGAGTACCGGCTCGCCCCCGAACATCCGCACCCCGCGCCCGTGGAGGACTGCTACGCCGGGCTGGTGTGGACCGCCCGGCACGCGCGGGAGCTGGGGATCGACCGTGACCGGATCTTCGTGGTCGGCAGCAGCGCGGGCGGCGGGCTCGCCGCGGCGCTCGCGCTGATGGCGCGGGACCGGGGCGGCCCGGAGCCGGCCGGGCAGTTCCTGATGGCGCCGATGCTCGACGACCGCAACAACTCCCCGTCCAGCCACCAGATGGCCGGGGTCGGCACCTGGGACCGGGCCTCGAACCACACCGGCTGGAGCGCGCTCCTCGGCGACCGGATGGGGAAGCCCGGGGTCTCCCCGTACGCCGCGCCGGCCCGGGCCACCGATCTGTCGGGGCTGCCGCCGATGTACATCGAGGTGGGGTCCGCCGAGACGTTCCGCTCCGAGAACGTCGACTACGCCTCCCGGATCTGGATGGCCGGGGGCCGGGCCGAACTCCATGTCTGGCCCGGCGGTTTCCACGGCTTCCACGGCGACGCGCCGAAGACCAGAATCACCCGTGACGTGAAGGAGGCCAGGCTGCGCTGGATGCGGCGGACGCTCGCGACCCTCTGAGCCGGCGGCCCCGCTCCGGTGGACCCGCCCGCGCCACACCGGCGGACGCCGCGGAAGTCGCGGACGCCGCGGACGTCAGAGCTTGCGCAGGGAGAGCCGCTGCACCTTGTGGTCCGGACCCTTGCGCAGCACCAGTGTGGCGCGGCCCCGGGTGGGCGCCACGTTCTCCAGGAGGTTGGGCCTGTTGATGGTCCGCCAGGTCGTACGGGCGTACTCCAGGGCCTCCTCCTCGGAGACCTGGGTGTACTTCCTGAAGTACGACGACGGATCCTGGAAGGCGGTCTCACGGAGCTTGCGGAACCGGCTGAGGTACCAGCTCTCGATGTCCTCGGGACGCGCGTCGACGTACACGCTGAAGTCGAAGTAGTCGGCGAGGCCCACCCGTGTCCGGCCGTCCTTGCCGGGCAGCGCGGGCTGGAGGACGTTCAGCCCCTCCACGATGAGGATGTCGGGGCGCCGTACGGTGAGCAGTTCGCCGGGCACGATGTCGTAGATGAGGTGCGAGTAGACGGGCGCGGTGACCTCGTCCTTGCCCGCCTTGATGTCCGCGACGAACCGGGTCAGTGCCCGCCGGTCGAACGACTCGGGGAACCCCTTACGGGACATCAGCCCGCGCGCTTGGAGCTCCTTCATCGGGTACAGGAAGCCGTCGGTGGTGACGAGTTCGACCCGCGGGTGCTCCGGCCAGCGGGCCAGCAGCGCCTGGAGGAGCCGGGCCACCGTCGACTTGCCCACGGCCACGCTCCCGGCGACGCCTATGACGAACGGGGTGCCGCGCTGCGCGCCGTGCCCGTTGCCCGCGTCCCCGAGGAAGGTGTTGAGGGCGCCGCGCAGCCCGGCGGTGGACTGGACGTACAGGTTGAGCAGCCGGGAGAGCGGGAGGTAGACGTCGCGCACCTCGTCGAGGTCGATGACGTCCCCGAGCCCGCGCAGCCGCTCGACCTCCTCGGCGGTCAGCGGCAGCGGGGTCCTGTCGCGCAGCGCGCTCCACTCGGCCCGGGTGAGGTCGACGTAGGGGGTCGGCCCGTGGTCGGTCCTGCGGGCGGGGCTCCGGGACGGTGGCGACGGCGGCGAGGTGATCACCCGGCCATTGTCCGGCGCGACCGGCGGTAGGGGGGAGGCCGCCCGGGGTGGGCTCGGTCACGTGGCACGCGCGCACCCGGGCCCGGCGGGGCCCGGCAGGACCCGAACGAGAGGCCCGAGGTCCCCGCCCGCCGGTGCGCGGTCTGCGACGATGCCGTCCGACACGGTCGAAAAGATCAGAAACGGTCAGGAACAGCCAGAGATCTTCGAGAAGAGCCGGAAAGGGAATGGTATGTGCGGAATCGTGGGTTACGTGGGCGGGCAGTCGGCGCTCGATGTGGTCATCGCGGGTCTCAAGCGCCTGGAGTACCGGGGGTACGACTCCGCCGGGGTCGCCGTCCTGGCCGACGGCGGGCTCGCCGCGGCCAAGAAGGCGGGCAAGCTGCTCAACCTGGAGAAGACGCTGGTGGAGCGCCCGCTGCCGGACGGCGCCACCGGCATCGGCCACACCCGCTGGGCCACCCACGGCGGCCCCACCGACGCCAACGCCCACCCCCACCTCGACAACGCGGGCCGGGTCGCCGTCGTCCACAACGGGATCATCGAGAACTTCGCCGCGCTCCGCGCCGAACTGGCGGAACGCGGCCACGACCTCGGCTCCGACACCGACACCGAGGTCGTCTCGCACCTGCTCGCCGAGGCGTTCTCCTCCTGCGGCGACCTCGCCGAGGCGATGCGCCAGGTCTGCCGCCGGCTGGAGGGCGCCTTCACGCTCGTCGCCGTCCACGCGGACGCGCCGGACGTCGTCGTCGGCGCGCGCCGCAACTCGCCGCTGGTCGTCGGGGTCGGGGAGGGCGAGTCGTTCCTCGCCTCCGACGTCGCCGCGTTCATCGCCCACACCCGTTCCGCGATCGAGCTGGGCCAGGACCAGGTGGTCGAGGCGCGCCGCGACGGCGTGACCGTCACGGACTTCGACGGCGCCCCGGCCGAGGTCCGCTCGTACCACGTGGACTGGGACGCCTCCGCCGCCGAGAAGGACGGCTACGCCTCCTTCATGCTCAAGGAGATCGCCGAACAGCCCAAGGCCGTCGCCGACACGCTGCTGGGCCGGATCGACGCGGAGGGCGCCCTCACCCTCGACGAGGTGCGCATCCCCGCCGCCGTGCTCCGCGAGGCCGACAAGGTCGTCATCGTGGCGTGCGGTACGGCCTTCCACGCCGGGCTGATCGCCAAGTACGCCATCGAGCACTGGACGCGGCTGCCCTGCGAGGTCGAGCTGGCCAGCGAGTTCCGCTACCGCGACCCGATCCTGGACCGGCGCACCCTCGTCGTCGCGATCTCGCAGTCCGGCGAGACGATGGACACGCTGATGGCGCTGCGGCACGCCCGCGAACAGGGTGCGAAGGTCCTGGCCATCTGCAACACGAACGGCTCGACCATTCCCCGGGAGTCCGACGCGGTCCTCTACACGCACGCGGGCCCCGAGGTCGCCGTCGCGTCGACCAAGGCGTTCCTGACCCAGCTCGTCGCCTGCTACCTGGTCGCCCTCTACCTCGGCCAGCGGCGCGGCACGAAGTGGGGCGACGAGATCCGGGACGTCATCCGCGACCTGGGGCGGATCGCGGGCGAGGTGGAGCGCGTCCTGGCCACGATGGAGCCCGTACGGGCCCTCGCGCGCACCCTCAAGGACAAGCGGACGGTGCTGTTCCTGGGCCGGCACGTGGGATACCCGGTGGCTCTGGAGGGCGCGCTCAAGCTCAAGGAACTCGCGTACATGCACGCGGAGGGGTTCGCGGCGGGCGAGCTGAAGCACGGCCCGATCGCGCTGGTCGAACCGGACCTGCCGGTGGTGGTCGTCGTACCGTCGCCGCGCGGGCGCTCGGTGCTCCACGGCAAGATCGTCTCGAACATCCAGGAGATCCGGGCGCGGGGCGCGCGCACGATCGTGATCGCGGAGGAGGGGGACGAGGCGGTGGTGCCGTACGCGGACCATCTCATCCGGATCCCGGCGACGCCTACGCTGCTCCAGCCACTGGTCGCGACCGTGCCGTTGCAGGTGTTCGCGTGCGAGCTGGCGACGGCCCGGGGCAACGAGGTGGACCAGCCGAGGAACCTGGCGAAGTCGGTCACCGTGGAGTGAGCGCGGTGAGCGGAGCAGACGGAGTGAGGGAGACAGGATTTCAGTGATCATCGGGGTGGGGATCGACGTCGCGGAGATCGGCCGGTTCGGGGAGTCGCTGCGGCGCACCCCGCAGTTGGCCGACCGGCTCTTCGTGGCGGGCGAGTTGCTGCTCCCCAGCGGCGAACGGCGCGGTACGGCCTCCTTGGCGGCGCGGTTCGCCGCCAAGGAGGCCCTGGCCAAGGCGCTCGGCGCGCCCGGCGGGCTGCACTGGACGGACGCCGAGGTGTACGTGGAGGAGACCGGACGGCCCCGGCTGCGGGTGACCGGGACGGTGGCCGCGCGCGCCGCCGAACTGGGCGTACGGAGCTGGCACGTCTCGCTCAGCCACGACGCGGGGGTGGCGTCCGCCGTGGTGATCGCGGAGGGTTGACGGGCAGGCAGGCGAGCGGGGGTCGAGAGGTCGGGAGAGGGCAGGACTGATGCGTACCGCCTACAGCGTGGAGACCGTGAGGAACGCCGAGCGCGAGCTGATGGCGCGGCTGCCGGAGGGCGCGCTGATGCAGCGCGCCGCCGCCGGTCTCGCCGCCGCCTGCGCCGGTCTGCTGAAAGATCTGCTCGGCCGGGTGTACGGGGCGCGGGTCGTCCTGCTCGTCGGCAGCGGCGACAACGGCGGCGACGCCCTGTACGCCGGCGCGCGGCTGGCCCGCAGGGGCGCCGGGGTCACGGCGGTGCTCCTGGCGCCCGACCGGGCGCACCGAGGCGGGCTGACGGCGCTGCTGGGCGCGGGCGGGCGGGTCGCGGACGACCCCTACGAGGTGCTGGCCGCCGCCGATCTGGTGCTGGACGGCATCACCGGCATCGGCGGCCACGGCGAGCTGCGGCCCGACGCGGTGCCGGTGGTACGGGCGGCCGGGGGCGCGGGCGCGGTGATCGTCGCCGTCGATCTGCCGAGCGGTGTCGAGGCGGACAGCGGCGAGGTCGAGGCGGCGGACCGGGCGGTGCGCGCGGACGCGACGGTCACCTTCGGCGCGTACAAGCCGGGCCTGCTCATCGACCCGGCGCGCGCCCACGCGGGCGCGCTGCGGCTCGTGGACATCGGGCTCGGCCCCCATCTGCCGTCCGTCCCGGACCTGGAGGCGCTGCAACACGCCGATGTGGCACGGCTGCTGCCCGTACCGACGGCGGAGAGCGACAAGTACCGGCGTGGCGTCATCGGCGTCGTCGCGGGCTCCGCGCGCTACCCGGGCGCGGCGGTCCTCGCGGTCTCCGGCGCGCTGCGCGGCGGCGCGGGCGCCGTACGGTACGTGGGCCCCGGCAGCGAGGCGGTCCTCGCCCGCTTCCCGGAGACGCTGGTCCACGAGGGCCCGCCCTCGGAGGCGGGCCGCGTCCAGGCGTGGGTGGTGGGCCCCGGGCTCGGCGAGGGCTCGTGGTCGCGTTCGGCGGTGGCCGAGGTACTGGCCTCGGACGTCCCGGTCCTGGTCGACGCGGACGGCCTCCGCCATGTCACCCCCCAGGCGGTGGGGCGCCGCACCGCCGACACGCTGCTCACCCCGCACGCGGGCGAGGCGGCGGCGCTGCTCTCCGTGCCCCGCGCCGAGGTGGAGGCGGGCCGGCTGACGGCTGTACGGGAACTGGCCGCCCGCTACGGCGCGACGGTCCTGCTGAAGGGCTCGACCACCCTGGTCGCCGCCCCGGACCCCAGGACCCCGGTCCGCGTCAACCCCACGGGCACCGCCTGGCTCGCCACGGCCGGCAGCGGCGACGTCCTCTCCGGCCTCGCGGGCTCCCTCCTCGCCACCGGCCTCCCGGCCCGCGACGCGGCCTCGGCGGCGGCCTACCTGCACGGCCTGGCGGCCCGGCTCGCCGCGCACGGCGCACCGGTGGCGGCGGACGACGTGGCGGCGTCCGTGGGGGAGGCGTGGCGCAACGTGGTGGGGGACGGGGGCGACGGGGGCGGGGCGTAGGAGCGTGCCCCGTACGCGCCGGTCCCCTTCGCCGTGGAGATCGGCCTCGGGCGGCTCCGACCCGGCGGCTTCGGCGGGCGGCCCCGGGCGGCTCCGGGGTGCTGTTCCGGGGGTGGCGCCGTCACCCGTGAGCACACGGTCCGGGCGGTGAGCTGAGAGACTGGGCCCGATGACCGGAATCATGCAGACCTCGGCGACCGTGCGGGCGCGGGCCGATGTCGATCTCGCCGCCCTGCGGGGCAATGTGCGCGCGCTGCGCTCCCGCGTGGGGGACGGCGTGGCGCTGATGGCCGTCGTGAAGTCCGACGCGTACGGACACGGCATGCTGCCCGTCGCCCGTGCCGCCCGCGCCGCCGGGGCCACCTGGCTCGGGACCGCCACGCCGCACGAGGCGCTCGCGCTGCGGGCCGCCGGGATCGGCGGACGGGTGCTGTGCTGGCTGTGGACGCCCGGCGACCCCTGGCGGGAGGGGATCGAGGCCGATCTCGACATGTCCGTCAGCGGGCTGTGGGCGCTGCGCGAGGTGACCGCCGCCGCGCGCGCGGCCGGGCGGCCCGCGCGGATCCAGCTCAAGGCCGACACCGGGCTCGGCCGCAACGGCTGCCCGCCCGCCGACTGGCCGGAGCTCGTCGGTGCCGCGCTCGCCGCGCAGGCCGCGGGCGAGGTCCGCGTCACCGGGCTCTGGTCGCACTTCGCCTGCGCCGACGAGCCGGGACACCCTTCCATCACGGCCCAGTTGGAGGTCTTCCGCGAGGTCGTCGCGTACGCCGAGAAGGCGGGCGTCGAACCCGAGGTACGGCACATCGCCAACTCGGCCGCCGCGCTCACCGTCCCCGCGTCGCACTTCGACCTGGTCAGGACGGGCATCGCCCTGTACGGCATCTCGCCCAGCCCCGAGCTGGGCACCCCCGGGGATTTCGGCCTGCGCCCCGTCATGACGCTCTCCGCGTCGGTGGCGCTGGTCAAGCAGGTGCCGGGGGGCCACGGCGTCAGCTACGGCCACCACTACGTCACGCCGGAGGAGACCACCCTCGGCCTGATCCCGCTCGGCTACGCGGACGGCATCCCCCGGCACGCCTCCGGGCGCGGCCCCGTCCAGGTCGGCGGGGTGCGGCGGACGGTGGCCGGGCGGGTGGCGATGGACCAGTTCGTCGTCGACCTCGGCGGAGACACGCCCGAGCCGGGCACGACGGCCGTCCTCTTCGGCCCCGGCGACCGGGGCGAACCGACCGCGGAGGACTGGGCGCAGGCCGCCGGGACGATCGCGTACGAGATCGTCACCCGCATCGGTTCCCGCGTCCCCCGCGTCCACCGGAACGAGAGCGGGCATGCTGAGCCGGGCGGTCTCACCACCGAGCCGCCGCGGCCGACGACGGGGAGCGCACCGTGAGCGAGAGCGGCAACTGGCGCAGGGCGACGGGGATCGCGGGCGCCGCCATAGGCGTGATCGCCGCCGGGGCCGCGGCCGGTGTGGCGATCGAGAGGATGACCGTCGGACGCGGCATCCGCAGGAAGGCGCGGCTCGCGCTGGACGCGGCGGGACCGTACGGCGCCCTGCGCGGCACCCCGGGCCGGGCCCTCGCGGACGACGGTACGGAGCTGTACTACGAGGTCGACGAGGTCACCCCGGGGGAGGCGGCCGGGGCGGAGGGCGTCGCGGGACCGGCCGGACCGCGCAGACGGCGGCTCTTCGGCCGTAAGGAACCCGCGCCCGTCACCGTTGTTCTCAGCCACGGTTTCTGTCTCAACCAGGACGTCTGGCACTTCCAGCGCGCCGCGCTGCGCGGCCTCGTCCGCACCGTCCACTGGGACCAGCGCAGCCACGGCCGCTCCGCCCGGGGCGAGGCCCAGCGCGGACCCGACCCCGTACCGGTCACGATCGACCAGCTCGGCCGCGACCTGAAGGCCGTCATCGACGCCGCCGCGCCCGACGGGCCGCTGGTGCTCGTCGGGCACTCCATGGGCGGCATGACGGTGATGGCGCTGGCCGACCAGTTCCCGGAGCTGATACGCGACCGGGTCGTGGGCGTCGCGTTCATCGGCACGTCGAGCGGGAAGCTCGCCGAGGTCACGTACGGGCTGCCGACCCTGGGGGTCAACGCCGTACGCAGCGTGCTCCCCGGCGTGCTGCGGATGCTCGGCTCGCAGGCCGAGCTGGTCGAGCGCGGGCGGCGCGCCACGGCGGAGATCTCCGCGGGCGTGATCAAGCGGTACTCCTTCAGCTCGAAGGACGTGGACCCGGCCGTCGCGCGGTTCGCGGAACGGCTCCTGGAGTCCACCCCGATCGATGTCGTCGCCGAGTTCTACCCGGCCTTCACCGAGCACGACAAGGCGAAGGCGCTCCCCGCCTTCCTGGACGTCCCCGCGCTGGTGCTGGCGGGCGAGAACGACCTCGTGACCCCCAGCTCGCACAGCGAGGCCATCGGCGACCTGCTGCCCGACGCGGAGCTGGTCATCGTCCCCGACGGGGGCCATCTGGTGATACTGGAGCACCCGGAGGTCGTCACGGACCGGCTCGCCGACCTGCTGGTCCGGGTCGGGGCGGTGCCCGCACCGTCTAACGTGGGGACGCATGGAAGCACCGCACAGCCCGGCACCTGACGACGTCGCCGCCACCCCCGTCCCCGGGTCCCCGGAGGACCCCGTCACCCTCACCGTCACCATCGGGTCGCCCGAACGGATGACGGAGCTGGGGCTGCGCCTCGCCGCGCTGCTGCGCCCCGGCGATCTGGTGATGCTCACCGGCGAACTGGGCGCCGGCAAGACGACCCTGACGCGCGGCCTGGGCGAGGGCCTGGGGGTGCGGGGTGCCGTCACCTCCCCGACCTTCGTGATCGCCCGCGTCCACCCCTCCCTGACCGGCGGGCCCGCGCTGGTCCACGTCGACGCGTACCGCCTCGGCGGCGGTCTCGACGAGATGGAGGACCTGGACCTCGATGTCTCGCTGCCGGACTCCGTGGTGGTCGTGGAGTGGGGCGACGGCAAGGTCGAGGAGCTGTCGGACGACCGGCTGCACGTGGTCATCGACCGGGTCGTGGGCGGGGCGGAGCCCGTACCGGACGACGGGGAGGACGACCGGCGCACGGTCACGCTGACCGGGATCGGCGGCCGGTGGGCGGAGACGGATCTGGCGTCGCTGGCCGCGCCGACCTCGTGAAACCCGTGGATCGGGGGTGATTCGGTCAGCCGTTCCGTACATTCCGACAAGACGTCGGCAAAATGTTGCGCGTGCCGTGCCGTGCGTGGTCACATGGTGGGGAGACCTGGTTAGGTCTACCTAACCATGCCTGCCCCCGGAGCCCCAGGAGGCACCCATGCCGGCGCCCGAGCGTGACATCCGTCCGCGGCCCTCGTCGTATCCGACGCGGTCGCTGTCGCCGTCGTCCGTCCCCATGAAAGACCTGCTGGCGTCGTGCGCCGCGGCGCGGGCCGTCTCCACGCCACCGAGCGCGCCCGAGCCGGACGCGGGGCGGGAAGCGGGGCTGGAGCTGCTGAGGAAGAACGGCGAAGGCGAACAGAAGCGCGGCGCCGCGCGGGAGCGCGACGCCGCGTAACGGACGGACGAGGGGGCCGACCGGCCGCCCCGTCGTCCTGGCCGCCCTGTTGTCCTGGGGGCCCTGTCGGCCTACGGGCCGCTCTGTCGCCCTACGGGACGACCTCGACCTTCGAGCCGACCGTCGCGAACGTCCACATCGCGTTCCCGTCCGCCACCTTCATCCGGACCCCGCCCGTCTTCAGCGTCGGGTCCGGGCTGGTGAGCGTGCCATCGACCGCCGCGCTGAACCCGATCGCCACGTTGTCGACGGTCGTGAAGCGCACCACGTGCTCGATCCGTACGCCGTCCGAGCCGGTCACGGAGCCGGACCGCGAGGTCACCGTGTACGAGCCGGGGGGCGGGCTGACCGTGCTCGGCATGACCGCGAACGTCCGCGTCGACCGGCCCTTCTCGTCCACCAGCCACACCCGCCGGTCGGCCAGCGCGTAGACGACCCGCTCGCCCGCGCCCGAGGCGGCGGGTACGGCCGTCGGGTCCTTCGGCTTCTGCGCGGGGGCGCCGGCGGGGGGCAAGGAGGAGCTGGGACGGCTCTTTGTGGGCTTCCCGAGGGTGTCGGGGACGTGCGCCGATGCCTGGAAGGCGAGGAAACCGACCACGGCGACAGCCGCTGCGGTGAGCCCGGCCACGATTCCCGAGCTGCTCCTGGACACCTTGATCCACCTCTCGTACGTATGACTCCGTGGTGACGTTAGCAGCAGCGGGATGACGGGGCGGGGCGCCGTGCCCCGGCGCCGGGAGCCGTAGGCTGTTTGCGTGCTTCTGCTCGCCGTTGATACCGCCACGCCCGCCGTCACCGTCGCCCTCCACGACGGTTCCTCCGTCCTGGCCACCGAGAGCCGGACCGACGCCCGCCGCCACGGGGAGCTGCTGCTGCCCGCCGTCGAGCGGGTCCTCGCCCGCGCCGGCCGGAAACCCGACGACGTCACGGAGGTGGTGGTCGGGGTCGGGCCCGGACCGTACACCGGACTGCGGGTCGGGCTGGTGACTGCCGTGACCTTCGGCTCGGCGCTCGGCGTCCCGGTGCGCGGGCTCTGCACCCTGGACGGGCTGGCGTACGCGTCCGGCCTGACCGAGCCGTTCGTGGTGGCCACGGACGCGCGCCGCAAGGAGGTCTACTGGGCGCGGTACGCGGACGCCCGTACGCGGCTGACCGAGCCCGCGGTGGACCGCCCCGCCGACCTCGCGGAGCGGACGGCGGGCCTGCCCGTGGTGGGCGCGGGGGCGCTGCTCTACCCGGACGTCTTCCCGGACGCGCGGGACCCCGAGCACCAGTCGGCCCAGGCGCTGGCCGCGCTGGCGGTGGAGAGACTCGCCGCGGGCGGGGAGTTCCTCGCGCCGCTGCCGCTTTACCTGCGGCGGCCGGACGCGCAGGTGCCCAAGAACTACAAGGTGGTCACCCCGAAGTGACCGCCTCCCTGGAGTCCGCCGCCGTCGTCCTCCTGCGCGAGATGCGCTGGTGGGACATCGAACCGGTGCTCGCGCTCGAACGCGATCTGTTCCCCGAGGACGCCTGGTCACCGGGGATGTTCTGGTCGGAGCTGGCGCACGCGCGCGGCCCGGGGGCGACGCGGCGCTACGTGGTCGCCGAGACGGCCGCGGAGGAGCGCGGCGAGGGGAAGATCGTCGGGTACGCCGGACTGGCCGCCGCGGGCGGGCTCGGCGACGTACAGACCATCGCCGCCGCCCGCGACCAGTGGGGAACCGGCCTCGGCTCCCGTCTCCTCACCGACCTCCTCCAGCACGCCACCGCCTTCGAGTGCGAAGAGGTACTGCTGGAGGTACGGGTCGACAACACACGGGCGCAGAAGCTGTACGAACGCTTCGGCTTCGAGCCCATCGGCTTCCGGCGGGGCTACTACCAGCCGGGCAACGTCGACGCGCTGGTCATGCGCTTCCGCGCCCAGGACGCCGACGGCACGGACGGCGCGGACGGAACAGATGCTCCGGACAGCACCGGGACGGCAGACGGAACAGAGACGGCAGGAACTGAGAACCATGGCTGACGAACCGCTCGTCCTCGGCATCGAGACCTCCTGCGACGAGACCGGTGTCGGCATCGTGCGCGGGACCACGCTGCTCGCCGACGCCGTCGCGTCGAGCGTCGACGAGCACGCGCGCTTCGGCGGTGTGGTGCCCGAGGTCGCCTCCCGGGCGCATCTGGAGGCGATGGTCCCGACGATCGAGCGCGCCCTGAAGGACGCCGGGGTCACCGCCCGCGACCTCGACGGGATCGCCGTCACCGCCGGCCCCGGGCTCGCCGGGGCGCTGCTGGTGGGGGTGTCGGCGGCGAAGGCGTACGCGTACGCCCTGGGCAAGCCGCTGTACGGCGTCAACCACCTGGCCTCGCACATCTGCGTCGACCAGCTCGAACACGGCCCGCTGCCGGAGCCGACGATGGCGCTGCTGGTCAGCGGCGGCCACTCGTCGCTGCTGCTCGCGCCGGACATCACCGGCGACGTACGGCCGATGGGCGCGACGATCGACGACGCGGCGGGCGAGGCGTTCGACAAGATCGCCCGTGTGCTGCACCTCGGCTTCCCCGGCGGCCCGGTGATCGACCGGCTGGCGCGCGAGGGCGACCCGGCCGCCATAGCCTTCCCGCGCGGGCTGACCGGGCCGCGCGACGCCCCGTACGACTTCTCCTTCTCCGGGCTGAAGACCTCCGTGGCGCGCTGGATCGAGGCGAAGCGCGCGGCGGGCGAGGAGGTGCCCGTACGGGACGTGGCGGCCTCCTTCCAGGAGGCGGTGGTCGACGTACTGACCCGCAAGGCGGTCCGCGCCTGCAAGGACGAGGGCGTCGACCATCTGATGATCGGCGGCGGCGTCGCGGCCAACTCCCGGCTGCGCGCGCTCGCGCAGGAGCGGTGCGAGCGCGCGGGTATCCGGCTGCGGGTGCCGCGCCCGGGGCTGTGCACGGACAACGGGGCGATGGTGGCGGCGCTGGGCGCGGAGATGGTGGCCCGGGGGCGGCCGGCGTCGGACTGGGCGCTGTCGGCGGACTCGTCGCTGCCGGTGACGGAGCCGCACGTGCCGGGCGCCGGGCACGACCACGCGCCGGGTCACCCGCACGGCCATGACCACGACCACGTCCACGAGCTGGCGAAGGACAACCTGTACTCATGAGGCAGCGGAAGAGGCAGAGGCAGACATGACGGTCGCGCTGATGTGGGAGGCCAAGGCCGCGCCCGGCCGGGGCGCGGAGCTGCTGGAGTGGGCCGGCGCGTACGAACTCCCGTACGCGCCGCTGCGCCGCGAACTCTTCCGCGCCCCGGGCGACCGGGTCCTGGTCATCACCTGGTGGGACGGCGCCTACGACGCCGACCGCCCCGAACTCCCCGACCCGGCCCCGGACCTGATCGCCCGCCCGGTCCACCGGTGGCGGTTCGAGGCGCTCGACGCGGTCTGACCCCCGTCCGGGCCGCGCCGCGCGCCCTCCACCGCGGGCTACCAGCGCACCGGCAGCCGGTTCAGGCCGCGGAGCAGGCCGGGGCGCCAGTCGGGGGCCGGGGCGGTGGCGTCCAGGGCCAGGGCCGGGAAGCGTTCCAGCAGGGTGCGCAGGGCGATGGCGCCCTCCAGGCGGGCCAGCGGGGCGCCCAGGCAGTGGTGGATGCCGTGGCCGAAGGCGAGGTGGCCGCGGGTGACGGCCGGGTCGCGGTGGATGTCGAAGCGGTCCGGGTCGGGGAAGCGCCCGGGGTCGCGGTTGGCCGCCGCGATCGAGAACATGACGGGCTCGCCCGCGGCGATCCGGGTGGCGCCGAGCGTCACGGGTTCGGCGGTGTGGCGGTACGAAGTGGCCTGTACGGGCGGCTCGTACCGCAGCGTCTCCTCGATCACGCCGTCCAGCAGCGTCCAGTCGGCGCGCACCGCGGCGATCCGGCCGGGGTGGCGCAGCAGATGGTGGACGGCGCTGGAGATCAGATGCGCGGTGGTCTCGTGTCCGGCGACCAGCAGCACGAAGGCCATGCCGAGCAGTTCCTCCGTGTCGAGGCCCTCGCCGTCCTCCCCGTCGGTGGAGTGGATCACCGCGTGCAGCAGATCGCTCTCGGCGGCCCCGGCCGGGAGCGCGCGCTTCTCCTCGATGAGGCCGAGGAAGTACGCCGTCATCTCCTGGTTGGCCCGCTGCGCGGCGTCCGGGGCGGTCGGGTCGACGACCGCCGCCGACCAGGCCCGGAAGGGCCCCCGGTCGGCGGCCGGGACGCCCAGCAGCTCGCAGATGACCGTGACCGGCAGCGGGAAGCCGTACGCGTCGACGAGATCGGCGCGGCCGTCGCCCTCGACGGCGTCGAGCAGCCCGTCCGCGATCTCCCGGACGCGGGGGCGCAGCGCCTGTACCCGGCGCGCGGTGAACTCCCGGGCCACCAGGCGGCGCAGCCGGGTGTGGTCGGGCGGGTCGACCTGGAGCATGTTGCGGCCGACGGCGTGGCCGCCGTCGCTCTTCCACGAGGAGGAGTGGCGGATGTCGTTGCGCAGCCGCGCGGTGTCGTTGAGGGCGGCACGGGACGTGGCGCCGTCGGTGACCAGCCATTGCGGCGCCCCGAGGGGGAGCCGTACGGGATGGACGGCGCCGCTCTCGCGCAGCCGCGCGTAGCGGGGGTACGGGTCGGCGGTGAAGCCGGGCCAGTCGCCCAGGGCGAGGTCCTCGGCGCCGGCGTCCTCGGCGCGTACGCCCTCGGGGGCGGGGTCGGTGAGGTCGGTCGGGTCGGTGGTCATGGTGGGCTCCCGGGTCCGAAACCGTAAACGGGGAAGGCTCCCCATTTATTGGTTCCGACGATAACAGAAAGTGGGGAGTGCTCCTCGGTTGAGTGGGCCGGGGTACGGTACGGCCGTGAGACAGGACGCGCAGCGCAACCGGGAGCGGGTGATCGCCGCCGCCCGCGCGGTCTACGCCGAGCAGGGCGTGGAGGCCCCGCTCGATGTGATCGCCCGCCGGGCCGAGGTCGGCAACGCCACGCTCTACCGCCGCTTCCCCGACCGCGCCGCGCTGATCGAGGCCGTCTTCGGCGAAGGGCTCGCCGCGACCATCGAGGCCGGGGAGCACGCCCGGCGGGCGGCGGACCCGTGGGCGGGGCTGACGGCCTATCTGGAGCGCACCTTCGCCGGGCTGGCCACGGACCGGGGCGTCACGGACCTGATGACCACGGCCATGGAGGGCGTCCCCACACTGGAGGCGCTGCACCTCCACAACGCCGCGACGATCGACGCCCTGCTGGCGCGGTGCCGCCGGGACGGCACCGTACGCGACGACGTGTCGGTCGAGGACGTGCTGTTCGCGCTGGCGGCGCTCGGCCGCGCCGTACCGGCGGCGGAGACGGCCGTGCCCGGGTCCTGGCGGCGGCTGCTCGCGCTCTTCCTGGACGGCCTGCGCGCGGAAGGGGCCCGCCCGTTGCCGGGCGAGCCCCTCACGTCGGACGGTCTGAGTACGGCGCTGGGCGCGCTCCACGGCCCCGGCTGACCGGAGCCACGGTCCCGGCCGACCGGGGCCGTGGCTCCGGCCGTTACACCGGGACCACGGCCGGAGCGCCGGGCCTCAGCCCTGCGCCAGTTCCTTCGCGCGCTTCTCCGTGATGAACTTCCAGGCGCCGCCGTCGCCCTCGGTGCACTTCATGACGACGAGCGCGGCGTCCTTGCCGTAGTCGTCCACGTTGGGGTCGAACCGCTTCAGCTTCAGGCACATGTTGTCGCTGGCGACATTGCGTATCCAGTAGTGGGACAGGGTGTCGCCGTCGTTGGGCTGGAGGTCGAGCCACCAGAGCTGGTTGTCGCTCTTGGTGCCGTCGCAGTGGAACTCGCCGATGGCCGTCCCGGACTCCACGCCCCCGTAGCCGCCCAGGTCCATGCACAGCTCGTCCGTGGCGTTCCGGATCTGGAAGATGCTGGTCCCCTTGGGGCTCTGGTTCTTGTAGCGCACCTCAAGGTTCCACAACTGGTTGTCCTCGTCCGGAGGGTTGCAGAGCGAGTGCTGGACCGGGCCGTTCACGGCGCCCTTCTCGCGGCCGAGGATGTCGGCGCACTTGTCCGTCCTGATGTCCCTCATCTGGACACGGGTACGCGACGCCGGGTCCTTCTTCTCCTTCTTCTCCTCGTCCTCGCCTCCGGCGCCGTTCTCGTCGCCGCCCGCGTCGTTCGACGGCGCCGCCGGCTGCTCCGGCGTCTCCGGCGCGGTCGGCGCCTCGGGCAGCTTCGGCGCCGGGGACTCGGAGGGCTTGATGTTCTGGGCGGCGATCGGTGTGACCTTCTCCTTGGCCATGCTCCGCACGGAAGGCCGGTAGTTGAACCACATGATCAGCCCGGCGACGGTGAGCACCAGCAGCAGGCTCAGCATCGTCATCAGCCAGTACGGCAGGACGCCGCGCTGTACGTACATCCCGTCCACCGGCGTGGGCTCCGCGCCCGACCTGCGGATGTCCAGCGTGTACGGCCGCTCCTGCTTCGAGCCCGCCCAGGTGATCTGACGGGGCTTCAGCGTCGTCTTGACGAACGCGGCGCGGCCCGGCTCGATCTGGACACTGCCGGGCAGGATCTCGTACGAGAGCTGGTCACCGTTGTCGCTGCCGCTGACGGACGCGGTGAGCTTGACGTTGCCGAGGTTGTCCACGGCGAGCTTGGGCCGGCCCCGGAACCGGCCCTTGACGGTCGGCGGCACCAGTTCGGCGCGCAGCTCCGTGAACGGGGTGATGGTGATGTTGCCCTCGGCCACCGTCGTGGCGTCCGGATGCTCCGTGGGCACGACCTGGATCCCGTACGGGTGCGGCCCCGCCGCGGAGTCCGGGGTGCGCGGCGGCGCGAACGTGACGCTGACCGTACCGGTGGTGCCCGGGTAGAGCCGCAGGGAAGTGGGTTCGACGGTGGCGTACGGCGCGAGGTCACCGACCGGGACGAAGTGGTACTGGTCGACGACGTCACCGGTGTTGCGCAGCCGAAGCGTCACGGATCTGGTCGCGCCCGCGTCCATGGTCGTCGATGCAGGTTCGAGGGAAGTCCATAGGCTCACCATGCCGACCCTAGAGGCGGGCGGGCACGATGAGCAGCGGCCCAGGGGCACGATCGCGGACCGGGAGGGCGGTGTGCGCTGCCCGAAGGAGCACCGGCGCGCCCGGATTCCGGGACCGGCGCGAAAGATCTTCGAAAAGTTTCCCGGCGTGTGTCGATCCCGCCGTCTCCCGTTCGACGTATGAGGTGAGAGGCGGGAAACGGCCCGCCCCCGACCCGAGGAGTCACCATGCCGCGCTATCTCTCCATGATCCGTATCGACGAGACCACCGCACCCGCCGGCGGCCCCAGCCCCGAGCTCCAGCAGCGCATGGGGGCGCTGCTGGAGGAGATCACCAAGGCCGGGGTCATGCTCGACACGGCCGGTCTGAAGCCGACCTCGGACGGGGTGCGGATCCGCCAGGACAAGGGGAGTATCACCGTCACCGACGGACCGTTCACCGAGTCCAAGGAGGTCATCGGCGGGTACGCGATCCTCCAGGCGAAGGACAAGGCCGAGGCGGTCGAGTGGGCGCGGCGCTTCGTGGAGGTCCACGAGGGCGAGTTCGACATCACCTGCGAGGTCCGGCAGATCGAGGAGTAACCCTCCCCGCGAGGGTTCGCCGCGCCCCCGTCCGGTGGGTGTGCTCTGATGGGTGCCCGTGAGGGCAGACGGGGCAGACGGACCGGACGGACGGGCCGCGGCGGAGCACGCGGACCGCGGAGGCGGTATTGACGGCACCGGCGGATGTGTCCGCGACGGCGGTGCCGACCGCGCCGTGGAAGCCGTCTTCCGGATCGAGTCCGCGAAGATCATCGCGGCGGTCGCCCGCGTCGTCCGTGACATCGGCATCGCCGAGGAGATCGCCCAGGACGCGCTGGTCGCCGCGTTGGAGCAGTGGCCGGAGTCCGGTGTGCCGGAGCGGCCGGGCGCGTGGCTCATGACCACCGCCAGGCGCCGGGCGATCGATCTCGTCCGCCGTCGCGAGACCTATGCCCGCAAGCTCGCCGAGGTCGGCCGCGCCCTTGCGGACGAGCCAGGGCCGGAGCCCCCGGACGCGGTGTCGGGCGGCGGGGTCGGCGGGGACGGGGAGGACATCGACGACGACCTCCTCCGCCTCATCTTCACCGCCTGCCACCCCGTCCTCTCCACCGAGGCCCGTATCGCCCTCACCCTGCGTCTCCTCGGCGGACTCACCACCGTCGAGATCGCCCGCGCCTACCTCGCCCCCGAGGCGACCGTCGCCCAGCGCATCGTGCGCGCCAAGCGCGGCCTCGCGCGGGCCGGTGTGCCGTTCGAGGTGCCGTACGGGGCCGAGCGCGCGGCGCGGCTCTCCTCCGTCCTGGAGGTCATCTACCTGGTCTTCAACGAGGGTTACTCCGCCACCGCGGGCGACGACTGGCTGCGCCCCGCCCTCTGCGAGGACGCGCTGCGCCTGGCCCGGGTGCTCGCCGGGCTCATGCCCGACGAGCCGGAGGTGCACGCCCTCGCCGCGCTGCTGGAGCTCCAGGCGTCCAGGACGCCCGCCCGTACGGGGCCGGACGGCGCACCCGTCCTGCTCGCCGACCAGAACCGGTCCCGGTGGAACCAGCTCCTCGTGCGGCGCGGCTTCGCCGCCCTCACCCACGCGGCCGACCTCGCCGCGCGTACGGGCGCCCCGCCCGGCCCGTACGCCCTCCAGGCGGCCATCGCCGCCTGCCACGCCCGCGCGGCGACGTACGAGGAGACCGACTGGCCGGCGATCGCCGTCCTCTACGGCCGGCTCGCCGCGCTCACGCCCTCCCCGGTGGTGGAACTCAACCGGGCCGTCGCCGTCTCCCTGGCCGAGGGCCCGGAGGCGGGGCTCGCGCTGGTCGACGCCCTGGCCGACGACCCGGCGCTGAAGACGTACCACCTGCTCCCCAGCGTCCGGGGCGATCTGCTGGCCCGGCTGGGCCGCCCCGAGCAGGCGCGCGCCGAGTTCGAACGGGCGGCGGGGCTCACCCGTAACGAGCGCGAGCGCGACCTGCTCGGACGCCGTGCCGCCGAACTCGGCGCACCCGGGGCGGAGGAGACCCCGTAGCCCCCTCGGCTCCGTGGCCCCCTCGGCTCCGTGGCCCCGCCGGCTCCGTGGCCCCGTCAGCTCCGCCAGATCGCCAGCGCCAGTGAGCCACCCAGCGCCAACACGGCGAGTACGTAAGCGACTTGCTGTGCGGTCGGGCTCATCTCGACACCGCCAGCCGGTCCTTCAGCCGCGTACGGAGCAGCGGCGGTCCGATCTCGTCCAGCGAGGTCCAGCGCGCCCGCCCCAGCGCGGTCATCGCGGGGACCAGGACACGGGAGTGCGCCCGGAAGAGGTAGCGGAAGCCGTACCGGGTGCGGCGTCCGTCCTCCGGCGCCGCGGGCGAGGCGTCGACCAGGATCGGGCCCTCCTCGCCGGGCGCCGTCCAGACGTTCTGCACGCCCGCGAACTCCTCCAGCACGCGGGTCGCGGTGCGGCTGAGCGACTGGTCCGCGGCGTCGGGGGCGCCCTCGGCGAACCCCCAGGCGTCCCCGTACCGCAGGGCGAGCGCCCGCCCCTGCTCGTCCATCAGGATGGCGCCCGCCCTGACCACCGGGCAGCTCCCGTGGTGCAGGCACACGCCCTGCCTGGAGTGGTCCAGCAACGCGTCGAACAGGGGCATCGTCGACGACGTCTCGTCGGGGTGGCCAAGCAGGTAGTGGTTCAACTCCTTGATGATGGCGCTCGCTTCGACAGCCACGGTCAGCTCAACTCCTTGCGCTCTCGGACCTGGAACCGGAACCGGGCTCGGACCGGGACCCGGAATCGGTCCCTCCCGGTGCTCGGCCGGCCCCTCGATCAGCATCGGCCCTCCGCCGTCCTCCGCCGTGGAGGAACCGGCTCACTTCGCTGGAACGGCCGTAGCGAAATCACTGACGGTGACGGACAGATGGGCCTCGGTCGGTGTGACGAGGAGGCCGCGGCGGCCACCGGCGTGTTTGTCAGGACGCCCATGTTTCTACCAGTTCACCGCGGATACGTCCCAGTCCGTCCAGGTGCGCGGCGAAATCGATTCTTCTTGCGGGGCAAGATATTCCGTTGGCGCTTCATACTGACGAGTGAATCCGCTGCGAAGACATCTCTGCGCGGAGCGGCGGCGCGTCACGATGGGTGCATGGCTCACAGTGACATGCCCACGGTGCGCAGCAGGCGGCTCGGCAACGAGTTGAAGCGACTCCGCCTCGAACGGGCATACAAGGTCCAGGACATCGCCGACAAGCTCCAGTGCGGACAGCCGAAGATCTCGCAGATCGAGAACGGCAAGCGGGGCATAAGGCCGCTGGATCTGACGGTCCTGCTGGAGTTCTACGGAATCGACGACGCGGCGTACATCGCGAGCATCAAACGGCTCGCCAGGGAGATCCACAAGGTCGACTGGTGGAGCGGCGAGGACCCGCGGCTCCACGACTCGCTCCGGGACTACCTCACCCTGGAGGCCGACTCCGACCTGGTGCGCGAGTACGACCCGTCGGTGCTCCCCGGACTGCTCCAGACCGGCGCGTACATGCGGGAGATCTTCGAGGCCCGCTTCCCGGCGCAGGACGTCACCCCGTACATCGCGACGCGGACCAAGCGGCAGGAACTCCTCGGTCCGCAGCAGGACTTCCGGCTGTGCGCGATCGTCGAGGCTTCCGTCCTCCACCGGATCAGCAGGTCCCCCGAGGTGGTCAGGGAGCAGCTCGGGCATCTGCTGGACATGGGCGGGCGCGCCACCGTCGACCTGCGGATCCTGCCGCTCGACGCGGCGATCCCGGCCGACCAGTACACGCCGTTCACGCTCTTCTCGCTGCGGGGCGAACCGTCCGTCGACATCGTGTGGTTGGAGCATGTCACCGGCGGGACGCTGCTGGAGAAGGGGGCCGACGTGCGGGTGTACGCGCGGGTGTGGGAGGCGTTCACGGCCGCGGCCCTGTCGCCGTCGGCCTCGCGGACGTACATCCGGGACCTTCTCCGGGAGAGCGGGTGACGGCCTCCGCCGGGATGCCGTGCCACTCCGTGCCCGGCGGCAGGTGCTCGCCCTTCATGAGCAGGGACAGCGCGCCGAGTTGGGCGTGCGCGCCGACGACCGAGTCGTAGAGCACCACCGAGCGGTCTCCGACGGTCGCCCCCTCCTCGACGGTGACCCGGGACATCTTCATGACGCGGTCCTCGAAGAGATGGGTCTGCAACGACACCCGCTGACCGATCGCGGAGTGGTCCCCGAGGTCCACGAGGTCGAACTCGGTGATGAAGGTGGTGCCGATCCAGACGCCCCTGCCGATCCGCGCCCCGAACCGGCGCAGGACCATCGGCAGCCAGGGCGTTCCGATCAGGAAGCTCACCCCGGCGGGTACCGCGGCGGCCTCGAACAGACCGGTGACGAACTCGGTACGGCGTACGAACAGGCTCCACAGAGGCTCGACGCGGGGCCGGTAGACGCCGATGACCAGCCGTTTCGCCACCAGGCAGCACACGACGACCAGGGCGCTCGACGCCATGAGCAGGACCGGCGTGACCAGGACCGGCACCAGCAGGCCCGGCCGCCCGGTCAGCCAGGACAGGGCCAGCAGATACAGATAGACGCCGGCGCTCAGCACGGTCGCGGGCAGCGTGACCCGGAAGAACTCGATGGCCAGACGCGTGAGTACGGCGCCGCGCGAGGGGCGGAACGTCAGCTCCTCGGGGAACGAGCCGCTGCTCTGGCGCACCGGCAGCCGGAGCGCGGGCGAGCCCAGCCAGGTGGTGCCGTCGGGCACCCCGTCCGGCGGCGGCAGCGTGGACACCCCGACCAGGGAGCCCGCCCCGGTCCGTGTACCGGCCGGCACGAGCGCGGCGTTGCCGACGAACGCGCGCCGCCCCACCTCCGTCGGACCGAAGGTGACCCGCCCCGCCGCGTAGCTCGCGGCCCCGATCCCGGCCATGTCCGCGATGAAGCTGCCGTCACGGAGGGTGAGCAGATCGGGGTCGACGTGCGTGACGGTGGAGACCTCGGCGCGCCGGCCGATCCGCGCGCCGAGGAGCCGCAGCCAGGGGGCGGTGTAGAGGGTGGCGTACAGGGCGTTGGTGTACAGGAGGCTGATCTCCAGCAGCTTGTCCGAGACCCACTTGCGCAGCCCGAGCCAGGAGTGCGCCGGGTGCGTCCCGGTCGGCGTCCGCGACAGGACCAGACGCCTGCCGGCGGCGACCGTGCAGCAGACGGCGCACACGAAGACCGGCCCGTACAGCAGGTTCGCGACGAAGCCGCCGACGACGCCCCAGGCCAGCGCCGCCCACCAGAAGAGGACGATGCCCGGCAGGGTCGTGGCCAGGGCGGCGGTCTCCAGGGCCGTCAGGCCGACGAGTGAGACCAGCAGATGGCGCCGCCGCCAGCCGCGCGGCCCGCCGTCGGCGCTGGGCGGGGCCTCTGCGCCGGGCGAGGCCGCGGCGGGCGCCGGGGCCTCGGCGCCGGGGTGCGGGCGGTCCGTCGCGCGGGGCGGGGAGCCGGACCAGTACGCGCCCGCGGGCACCGTCCGGTCAGGGCCGATGACGGACTGCTCGCCGAGCCCGGCGCCCGCCCCCATCCGCGCACCGGGGCCGAGCACCGCGTTGGCGCCCACGAAGCAGCGCGGCCCGATCTCGGTCGGCGCGACCGTGACCCAGCCGTCCGCCACCTGCCACGGGGACAGCAGGACGCCGTAGCCGATCGACGTGTCGTCACCGACGCGGACCAGGGCGGGCAGGGTGATGAGGCCGGTGGCGATCGTCGTCCGCGCGCCGATCCGCGCACCGAGCAGCCGCAGGTAGACGGCCATCAGCGGGGAGCCGCTCAGCATCGGCAGCGGCCCGAACGCCAGCAGCAGACGCACCGTCCACAGCCGGAGATAGGTGAGGCCCCAGAGCGGGTGGCGGCCCGGGCTGATCCCCGCCGACAGCGGGCGTACGAGCACCACCGGAAGGAGCCAGCGCACCACCAGATAGCTCGCGCAGGCCCCCGCCGTCGCCAGCGCCGACGACCGCACCGAGATCACCCCGCCGTGCCGGCTGTACACGTACGCCACCGGCAGCCCGAGCACGAGCAGCACCAGAAGGATCACGCCCGCCTGGACGGCGCCCGCCGCCGCGACCCGCCGTCCGCTGTGGCGCAGCGGCGCGGGACGCGCGGGCGTTCCCCGCGTCCCCTGCTGTCCCTGTGTCCCCTCCTGCGCCTCCTGCGCCTCCTGCCCCTCCTGCCCCTGCGCTCCTCGTACCCCCGGCCGCTCGCCGGCCGCCGGTCCCGCCGTCGCGCCTTCCACGGCGGCGATCCTGGCGGCGAGGCCGCGTACGGTCGGACAGGCGTAGAGGTCGCGCAGGGCGGTGCTCGCCCCGATGTTCCGGTCGCGCAGGACCGAGACGACCTGGGCCGCCAGCAGCGAGTGACCGCCGAGACCGGTGAAGAAGTCCGCCTCGGCCGACAGTTCCCCCGGCTCGGTCCCGAGCACCTGCGCCCAGACGTCCCGTACCCGCGTCTCCAGCTCCCCCTGCGCGGCCACGACGCGACCGCCGCCGCCCACCAGCCGGCGGCCGGTCGGGGCGGGCAGCCGCTTGCGGTCCGCCTTGCCGCTCGCCATGAGGGGCAGTTCGGGCAGGACGTCCACCAGCGACGGCACCATGTACGCGGGCAGCCGGCGCTGCAGCCGCTCGTGCAGCCGGGCGATCAGGGCGTCGTCCGTCACCTCGCCGTCCGTCGCCGCGTCGGCGTGCGCGGGCGCGCGGACGAGGTAGGCGCACAACTCGCGTGCGCCTCCGGGCGCCTGGCCCGCGCGCGCCGGAACGGCGGTCAGGACGGTGACGGCTTCCGCCACCGCGTCGTCCTCCAGCAGAACGCTGTCGATCTCGCCCGGATCGACCCGGTGGCCGCGGATCTTCACCTCGTCGTCGGCCCGGCCCAGGAACTCGATCTCGCCGTCCGCCCGGAGCCGCCCGAGGTCCCCGGTCCGGTAGAGCCGGCCGCCCCCGGGGGCCAGCGGATGCGCGATGAACCGCTCGGCGGTCAGCTCCGGCAGCCCGACATAGCCGCGGGCGACACCGGGACCCGCGATGCAGATCTCGCCGACCGCGCCGGGGGAGACGGGCCGCCGCCGTTCGTCGAGAAGGACCACCGAGTACGTCGGCAGCGGCCTCCCGATGGTCACGTCCCGCCCCGGCCGCAGCCGCGTCCAGGTCGCGGTGACGGTGGTCTCGGTCGGCCCGTAGGTGTTGAGCATCCGGCGCCCCGGCCGGTCCCAGTGCGCGACCAGCGGCGCGGGACACGCCTCGCCGCCCACGACGATGGTGCGCAGCCGGGGCAGTTCGTACGGGATGGTCTCCAGCAGGGTCGGTACGCAGTACAGCACCGTGATGCCGCGGTCGCCGAGGAAGTCGCCCAGTTCGGCGCCGAGCCTCCCCGACCCCTCCGGGCCCGCGACCAGCGTCGCTCCGGCCGACCAGGTCGGCCAGATCTCCTCGATGGAGAAGTCGAACGAGACCGTCATGCCCTGGTACACCCGGTCCTCGGCGCGCACGCCGTACACCGGGGTCACCACGTCGAGGAAGTTGCAGACGCTGGACTGCGCGATCTCCACGCCCTTGGGCCGGCCGGTCGAGCCGGAGGTGTACATGATGTACGCGGTGGGGTCACCGTCCCCCGCGCCGGGCGGGCCCGGCCGGTCGGCGGAGTGCCGCGCGATCTCCCCGGCGCACGCGTCCAGCGCGATCACCCGGCGGGCCGCGCCGTTCGGGGAGACCGGCGGCCCCGTCACGGTCAGCACGGCGTCGACCCCGGCGTCCTCCGCGATGTACGCGATCCGGTCCCGGGGGGACGCCGGATCGACCGGGACGAACGCCGCCCCCGCCTTGCCGGCCCCGAGCAGCGCCACGTACAGCTCCACCGACCGGGGCAGCACCAGCGCCACCCGGGCCCCCGGCCCGATTCCGGCCCCGCGCAGATAGCGGGCCAGCCGGTTGGCGCGCGCGTCGAGTTCGGCGTACGAGAGGACCCGCGCCCCGCACTCCAGGGCCGGCGCGGCGGGCGTACGGTCGCAGGCCGACTCGAAGACGGAGTGCAGGCGTCCGCCGCTCACCACCGGTGGTGTCCCGCCCCGTCAACGAGCCTGGTCATGACTGGTGCCCTTCATCGCCTCGGCCGCCGCTCCCCTCAGTGAACCGGCGCACTCCCGGCACCGCATCCCGGCGGACGGCCTCCGCGGGCCCCGGCGGCCGGACGGGTCCCGGCGGCCGGACGGGCCTCGGCGCGGGCGCGGCCCGCCCGGTCGGTAGCCTCGGGCGCATGTCACGCCGCAGGCCGCTGCCGCCCCCGCCGCCCCCCGCGCATCTGCGCTCCTGGCCCGACCGGGCGGCGCTGCTCGCGGACCGTGCCGGGGTGCTCGCGTACCTGGGCCGGCGCAGCCTCGGTCCCGCCGCGCTGGTGGTCTTCTGGCTGCTGGTGCTGGGGGTGCAGTTCGGGTGGGCGCTGATCGGCGGCGTACTGGTCGCGCTCGGCGACGGCACGGACCCGCTCGGCGCCGTGCTCACCGTGCCCGTCCTCGCGGTCGGGCTGGGCGCGCTGGTCACCGCCGGGGTCTTCCTCGGCCTGAAGGTCCGTGAGGAGCGGGTGATGCGCGCCCTGATGACCCGGTGGGCTGAGCTGGCGCGCGACCCCGAGGGCGACGCGCCGCTGCGGATGCCGGGGCGCAGCCTGAGCTGGCTGCTGACCTCCTTCGCGGCGGGCGCCGCCGGGCTCTGGATCGCGTTCGTCGTACCGGCCACGGCCGTGCGGGGCGAGGACACGTACGCGGAGGTCGCGTACGCGATGGGGGCGGGCACCCTCCTGTGGATCGCCGGGCTGACCGGGGTGGCGCGGGCGGTGGGGCACTACCGCTGGGCGCTGCGGCTGGCCGGACCGGCGGGCCGCTGAGAGCGCGTACCGGGGCGGGCGTTCAGACGCCCACCGTGCCGTCGACGGCCTCGCGGAGCAGGTCGGCGTGGCCGTTGTGGCGGGCGTACTCGTGGATGAGGTGCAGCATCACCATCCGCAGCGACACCTCCTGCCCGGCGCGCTCCGCGTAGACCGTGAGGTCCAGGGAACCGGCCGCCGCCTCGATCCGGCGCGCGTGCTCCACCTCCGTGCGCCAGGCGGCGAACGCCTCCTCGCGGGTGGCGGTCCGCGCGTCGTACGCCACCTGGAAATCGCCCTCGGCCGACCAGACGAGCGGGATGTCCTCCCCGTCGACGACCCGCCGGAACCAGGCGCGCTCCACCTCCGCCATGTGCCGGACCAGGCCGAGCAGGGAGAGCGTGGAGGGCGGCGTCGCACAGCGGCGCAGCTCCTCGTCGGAGAGGCCCTCCGTCTTCAGGGCGAGGGTCGCGCGGTGGAAGTCGAGGTAGCCGCGGAGCATCTCGCGCTCACCGGCGGTGGCGGACGGGAGGGGACGTTCGGTGGCGGGGTCCATGGCGGCTCCCATCGTGGCTGCGTACGTACGGACCGGTGGCCGCCCGGAGGCGGAGAGGGCGACGCTACCGCCCGTACGCCCCGGTCCGCACCGGAGTTGACGCGCGCCTCACGGCCCGGGGCCACCGGGCGCCCGGTCCGGACGGACTCCCGGACGGAGCGGTGCCGCCTCGCCCCGCTACCCTCGGCCGCATGATCACCCGCCGGCCCCTGCCTCCGTTCCCGCCGCCCGAGGAGCTGCGCGACTGGCCCGACGGCGCGGCTCGCCTCGCCGACCGGTCCATGGCCCTGGCGGAGCTGAGCAGACGCGGTCTGGCGATGGCGCGGCTGGTGCTGCTGTGGCTGCTGGGGGCGGTCGTCGTGCTGGGCTGGGCCTGTGTCGGGCTGGCCGTCCAGAGCTTCGGCGAGGGCGGCTTCGACCCCGTGTCCGGCCTGGTGGCGCTGTTCCTCGCGGCGGTCCTGGTGGTCCCCGCGGCGGTGGCCCTCGGCTTCTGGCTGAGCCGGGGGCGCGCCATACGGCTGCGGCTGGAGGCGTGGGCGGACCTCGACCCCGTACCCGTGCGCGAGGCGCAGTCCCTCGCGCACCGCAGGTCGGTGCTGTGGCTGCTGCCGTCGGCGGCGCTGTGCCTGGCGGGCGCGTGCGTGGTGGGTCTCGCGCTGGCCGAGGCGTCGGCGAAGGCGTCGCGGGTGAGCGGTACGACCTATCTGACCGGCCTGGGGGCGACGGTCCTGCTCACCGGAGTTCTCGGCCTCGCCCAGGCGCTCGCGCAGCGCCGCTGGACAGCACCGTTCCGGCATCCGGTGCCGGTCCGCCGGGGCGGCGGCGCGCATCGCTGAGGCCGTTCCTACGCCCGCGGTCCTATCCTGAGGAGGGAACGCATGCGCCATTCAGGGGTAAGGGGCGGCGGATGGACTGGCTTTGGTGGATTTTCGTCTTCTTCATCGTGGGCGGCTTCGGCTGGGTGGCCGACACGGGCAGAACCGCGCTCAGGACCCGGCACGAACGACGTATCGAACGCCTCAAACTCGCGGAGAGTGAACGCCAGGCCGAACGGCAGGCCCTGGAAGAGGCGCAGAAACCCCCGGACCCCGTCTGCGGCTGCTCGCACCACCTGGCGAAGCACGACCGCCAGGGCAAGTGCCACGAGGACGTCGAGGCCCCGACGGAGTGGGACGAGAACAAGAAGCCGCTGCGCTACGAGCGGAGACAGTGCAACTGCCAGCAGTACATCGGCCCGCAGCCGCTCTCCCGGATCTACGCGGACGAACTGACCGACCTGGGCTGACCGCCGCTGCCATGGCCGGAGGGCGGGGCCCCGTCGCGAAGGCGGTCACCTGTCGGCGGCGGACGCGGAATCGGTCGTGGCCGGGTGGCCCAGGAGCATGGTCGGGGCACCGGCCACCCGGGTCAGGAAGACCGTGGTGGCGTGCTGGCCCTTGAGTTTGAGGCGGCGGCGGAGCTCTTCCGGTTCCACCGCCGAGCCGCGCTTCTTCACCGTCAGGACGCCGACCTCGCGGGCGCGCAGCAGCGCCTTGAGCTTCTTGAGGTTGAAGGGGAGTTCGTCGGTGATCTCGTAGGCGGTGGCGTACGGGGTGGGGCGCAGCGTGTCGGCGGTGAGGTAGGCGATCGTCTCGTCGATCAGCCCCGCGTCCAGCTCCTCGGCGGCCTCCGCGACGAGGTGTGCGCGGATGACGGCGCCGTCCGGTTCGTACAGGAAGCGGCCGACCGGGCGGACGGGCGGATCGGGCAGGCCGCGCCCCGCGAGGACGACGGGGGCGGTGGGGGAGGTGCGGGAGGAGAGCAGGGTGGCGCGGCGGGCGCCGGGGGTGACGGGAGGGACGGACGAGGGGGCCGTCGCCGCGGGGCGTTCCCCCGCGTACCAGAGCACCGCCTCCTTGACGTCGCCGCCGTCCGAGATCCACTCCGCCTCGAAATCGTCCGGGACCAGCTCGTGCGGGATGCCCGGCGCGATCTTGATCGCCCCCGCGCCCACCCGCCGTACCGCCTCCACCGCCCAGGACAGCGGCGGCGAGTACGCCTCCGGGTCGAAGATCCTGCCCCGGCCGCCGCGCCGCGCCGGGTCGATGAAGAGGGTTGCGGCCCCGGTCAGGTCGTACTCCAGGACATCCGCGCGCGTCACGGTCGCGGACGGTCCGGCGGGGGCCAGGGTGCGGATGTTCGTACGGGCCATCTCGCAGGTCAGCGGGTCGAGATCGACGGCGGAGACCGCGAAGCCCGCCCGCGCCAGCTCGATCGCGTCGCCACCGATGCCGCAGCAGAGGTCGGTGATCCGGGGCGCGTCCCCGCCCTCCGCCGCCGCGAGGGTACGGAACCGGGCCGCCCGGTAGGCGGCGACCGGGCCGCGCGTGGCCTGCTCGACGCCGTTCGGCGTGAAGTACATGCGGTACGCGTCCGCCGCGCCGAACTTCGCCACCGCGCGCTGCCGCAGCCGCGCCTGGGCCAGCGCGGCCGAGACCAGCTCGGCCGGGTGGTCGCGGCGCAGCCGGGTCGCGAGGGCGAGTTCGCCGGCGGGGTCGTGGTCGCGCAGCTCGGCGAGGAGGGCCTGGCCCTCGGGGGAGAGCAGGGTCGCGAACGGCGAGGCGGGGGCGGAGGAGGGGGCGCGGTCGGTCATCCGGTCCATTGTGGGCCAGGCGGGGGGTTGGTGTGCGTCGGGCGGCGGTGTCGTCCGGGCGGGGGCGCCGCGCGCTGACAGGATGCGGCGCCATGCAGCTAGTAAGACAAAAGGAACAAAAGGAAACAGCCGGGGCGCGCTTCGCCGCCACGGAGCCCCGCAGCGCCCGGCCCCGGCGCGACGGCCGGTCCCCCTCCCCGCGCGGCGGACGGTACGCCGCCGCCCTGGCGGCGCTGCTCGTCGCCGCCGTCGCCTCGGGCTGCGCCTCCGGGGCGGGCGGATCCGAAGGCGCGCCGGGGCACGGCCGGCCCGGCGGGCACGGTGAGCACGGACTGGCGGCCCCCGGCGCACCCGACGGGCAGCGGGAGGGCGGCGCGGGGACGCTCTCGTACGCCGAGCAGACGCGCCGCACCCAGGCCGCGCGCGCCGTCGCGGCGAAGAAGTGGGGGCTCGCCAGTACGCCGCTGGCCGCGCCCCCCGCGCCCGCCGTCAAGCCGGGGATCACCAACCGGAAGGGCTTCGAGATCGCGGACGAGGAGGAGGGCGAGAACCTGCCGCCCGTCTTCACCACCGTCCCCGTCAAGGACCGGGTCGTCTTCCTGACGATGGACGACGGTTCGGAGAAGGACCCCGACCTGCTGCGGATGATGACCGAGCTGAAGATCCCGTACACCGCCTTCCTCAGCGACTACGTGATCAACGACGACTACGGCTACTTCAAGCGGATGCAGGACCGCGGGGTCACCATCCAGAACCACACGCTCAACCACCCCTACCTGCCCGGACTCTCCTACGAGGAGCAGCGCACCGAGATCTGCGACCAGCAGGACAAGCTGGGGAAGCGGTACGGCAAGCGCCCCGCGCTCTTCCGGCCGCCGTACGGCAACTACAACCACGACACGCTGCGGGCCGCCAAGAGCTGCGGCGTACGGGCCGTGCCGCTCTGGTCCGCCGAGGCGTACCCCGACCACATGGAGTGGCGCGAGTGGGACCGGGACCTGCACCCCGGCGACATCGTCCTCACGCACTTCCGCGGGCGCGAGGACTGGAAGGGCACGATGCCCGACATGATCCGGCACGCCATGAAGGTGATCACGGACAAGGGGTACGCCGTGGCCAGGCTGGAGGACTACGTATGAGACCCGGGCACCGGCTGCTGGCCGGAGTGCTGGCGGCCGGTGCGCTCCTCACCGCCGGCTGTGCGCAGTCGGTGGATCCCATCGAACGGCTCGGGCGTAAGGCGGCGGAGAGGGTCGCGGCCCGGGATGCGCGGGATGCGCACGAGGCCCGAGAGGCGCGCGAGGTACGGGAGATGCGGGAGGCGGGGGAGACCCGTCAGGCCCGTCGGGTCTGCGGGGTCCGGGCGTCCTCGGGGGCGCCGGAGCCGGTCGCGCGCGCCGTGGTCGTGCGCCGGGAGTGCGGGCGGCCCGCGCCGCAGGGGCGGACCGGGGCCAGGGCGGCACGGTGCCGGGGCGCGGTCCATGGGGTCACGCGCGGGACACCGGCCGCGGAAGCGTCCCGTACCGACTGAATCGTCCGCATCGTACGGACACCCAGGGCTCGTACTGGCGTACGGAACGGTGCCTCTTCCGTCGGCGTTTCCCCCTTCGAGGGCGCGGCGCGACCATCTGTATTGGCACTCCGCTTGACCGAGTGCTAATCGCGGCCATAGTGTCAGACCTGGCACTCCCCATTGGAGAGTGCCAAAAGCGCGACTGGCGGATCCGGCACCCGCGACGACGGGTCCATCTGGTCGCCACCCTCAGACAGTTAACCCCGTGAGATCTCCGAAGGGGGAGGTCGGATCGTGACGACCGCCAGCACCAAGGTTGCCATCAAGCCGCTCGAGGACCGCATCGTGGTCCAGCCGCTCGACGCCGAGCAGACCACGGCCTCTGGCCTGGTTATCCCGGACACCGCCAAGGAGAAGCCCCAGGAGGGCGTCGTCCTGGCCGTGGGCCCGGGCCGTTTCGAGAACGGCGAGCGGCTTCCGCTCGACGTTTCCGTCGGCGATGTCGTTCTGTACAGCAAGTACGGCGGCACCGAGGTGAAGTACAGCGGCGAGGAGTACCTCGTCCTCTCGGCTCGCGACGTTCTCGCGATCATCGAGAAGTAACTCACCCAAGATTTACTTTTGCTTTTGAGCTGCGCCCCTGGCCCCCCTGCGAATGCCGGGTGGACAGGGGCGCAGCGGATTTGTGAGGACAGAGAATCACCCAAGGCGAAGATACGGAAGTTCGACGAGGACGCCCCTCGCGCCCTTGAGCGCGGCGT
>NZ_JBHZDA010000063.1:37652-43063 GCF_042755665.1 Streptomyces sp. NPDC059142 | reverse complement strand
TGCAGCGGGCCGCCGCGGCTGCTCAGCCCAAAGGGGGTGGCGCCCCGGGCCGCCCCCCGGCCGCCTCCCCCGGGGCCCCGGCCGGGCCCCGGGCGGAGGCGGGTGGCGAGTCCTGGACAGGGCCTGGCCATCACGGGGAGTGACCTGACAGGATCGGCGCATGGTCAGCCTTCCGTTCCGCCTCACCCGTGGCCGCGCCCTGCGAGGGGCCGCGGCCGGGCTGGTGGTGCTCGGGCTGCTGGTGTGGTGGCTGGCGCCGATCGGCCCGGCGTCGCCGAGCGGTTCGGTCACCTTCAGTACGGGCGTGACGACGGGGGTCTACCAGCGGTACGGGACGCTGCTCAAGGAGGATCTGGCGCGCGACCTGCCCCGGGTCTCGGTCGACCTGCGGGACAGCGAGGGCTCCCAGCAGAATCTGGCCCGGGTGGCCACGGGCGAGGCCGACTTCACGATCGCCACCGCCGACGCCGTCGCCAAGTACCGGAAGGACAGCCTCCCCGGCGCCGCCGGACTGCGCGGCTGCGCCCGGCTCTACGACGACTACGTGCAGCTCGTCGCCGCCAAGAGCGCCGGGATCGGCTCCGTCCGGGAGCTGCGGGGCAAGAAGGTGGGCGTGGGGCAGAAGGGATCGGGGGTCCGGCTGCTCGCGGAGCGGATCCTGAGCGCCGCCGGGCTCGACCCCGAGCGGGACATCAGCCCGGTCCCGGCCGGGATAGACACCATGCCCGGCCTGCTCGAAGAGGGGAAGCTGGACGCCTTCTTCTGGTCGGGCGGGCTGCCCACCGCCGCCGTGCAGGAGCTGTCCGCGCGCTTCGACATACGGCTGGTCCCGCTGGACGCCGCGCTGATCGAGAAGTTGCACGCCTCGGGCGGGGAGGACGCGCGCTACTACCGCTCGGCAGAGATACCCGCCGACGCGTACGACGGGATACGGAGCACGGCCCCCGTCCCGACGGTCGCGGTGGCGAATCTCCTCGTCACCAACGACGGGATCGACCCGGATCTGGTGGAGGGCTTCACCCATACCGTGATCAAGAGCCGGGACCGTATCGGCCACCAGGTGCACCCCGCCCAGTTGGTGGATCTGCGGACCGCCATCTACACGGACCCGCTCAAGCTGCACGAGGGCGCGACGCGCTACTACCAGTCGGTCAAGCCGTAGCCCCAGGACCGGCCGGCCAGCCAGCCGACCGCGGTCAGGGCGCCGTTCTCGGGACGCTGACGGTGACCCGCAGACCGTGGGGCTCGCCGTGCGCGTAGGTGATCGTGCCGTCGCCCGCCGCGAGCAGCGCCCTGGTGATGGAGAGGCCGAGCCCTGAGCCCTTGATGTTCTGGTGGCGGTTGCTGCGCCAGAAGCGGTCGCCGATGCGGGACAGTTCCTCGTCGGTGAGCCCGGGGCCGCCGTCGTCGACGACGACCGTGGAGGTCGCGCCGTTACGGGCCACCGTGACCGTCACCTCCTCGCCGGCGGGGGTGAACTTGAGAGCGTTGTCGATCACCGCGTCCAGGGCGCTGGAGAGGGCGATGGGGTCGGCCCAGCCGGTCACCGCGGCGCGGTGCTCGGTCAGCCGTACGCCCTTCTCCTCGGCCAGCGCCCGCCAGGCCGCGACCCGCTCGGCGGCGATCTCCCCGATGTCGGTGACCCGCAGATCGGCGGCGGTGTGCTCGGCCAGCGCCAGGTCCAGCAGGTCGTCGAGGACCTGCGCGAGCCGTCTGCCCTCGGTGCGTACGGAGGCGATCTCCGGGTTCCCCTGCGGCAGTTCGAGGCCGAGCAGCTCGATCCGCAGCAGCAGCGCGGAGAGCGGGTTGCGCAACTGGTGGGAGGCGTCGGCGACAAAGGCGCGCTGCTGTTCCAGGACGTCCTCGACGTTGTCGGCCATCTCGTTGAACGAGCCCGCCAGCCGTCGCAGTTCCGGCGGGCCGCCCGCCGCGGCGACGCGCGACTTCATCCGGCCGGTGGCGATGTCGTGGGTGACGGCGTCCAGGACCCGTACGGGCTTCAGCACCCACCCGGTCAGCCGGATGGCGGCCCCGACGGCGACGAGCAGGGCCACCGCCTCCCCCGCCCCGATGACCAGCCAGCTCCGCAGGGTGCGCGAACGCATCTGGCCGGTCGGCGAGTCGGTCACCACGACCGCGACGACGTCCCCGTCCCGCACCACGGGCGAGTCCACGACGAGCCGGCCGTTCTGCCAGGGCCAGACCTGCTCGGGGTCGTCGCTGCGACGGCCCAGCAGGGCCTCCTGGAAGGACTGGCGCCCCGTGCCCTCCGCGGGCACCCGCCACCCCTTCGGGGCGCTGGCCATGGCCTCGCCGTCGCGGTAGAAGACGCCGACCCTGATCCCGTACACCTCGTGGTAGCGGGTCAGTTCCTCCTCCAGCAGGTCGCGCCGTTCCTGGCTGCCCGCGCGGCCCTCCGTACCGGTGCGGCCCTCGGAGACGAACTGCGCGAGGGCCGCGACCCGGGCCGTGTCGTCGATCCGGTCGATGACGACGTCCTGCTGTTCGGCGGCGGCGCGGCTGACGGCGAGCGGGAACCCCAGGGCGAGGAGCACGGCCGCCATGAGGATGATCAGCAGCGGCAGGAGTCGGGACGTCACCGGGCCGCTACGACCCCGGGTGCGGGGCCGGGACGACCAGCCGGTAGCCGACCCCGCGTACGGTCTCGATCAGCGCGGGCATGCCGAGCTTGGAGCGCAGCGACGCCACATGGACCTCCAGCGTGCGCCCGGTGCCCTCCCAACTCGTACGCCACACCTCGCTGATGATCTGTTCCCGGCCGAAGACGACTCCGGGGCGCTGCGCGAGCAGGGCCAGCAGGTCGAACTCCTTGCGGGTGAGCTGTACGGGCAGGCCGTCGACGGAGACCCGGCGGGTGGGCAGTTCGAGGGTGAGGCGTCCGAGTCGCTGGGCCGCCTCGTCCGGGTGCCCCGGCTCGTCCCCGCCCACGGCGCGCCGGCTGACGGCGTGGATACGGGCGAGGAGTTCACCGGTGTCGTACGGCTTGACCACGTAGTCGTCGGCCCCGAGGTTGAGGCCGTGGATCCGGGAGCGTACGTCGGCCCGCGCCGTCACCATGATCACCGGGGTCGAGGTGATCTTCCGGATCTTGCCGCAGACCTGGTAGCCGTCCTGGTCGGGCAGTCCGAGGTCGAGCAGGACCACCGCGAACGGCGGTCTGCCGCCGGAGGGCAGGACGGCCTGCAGCGCCTCCTCACCGCTGCGGGCATGGACGACCTGGAATCCGTGCTTGGCGAGCACGGCGGACAGGGCGGCGGCGACATGGTCGTCGTCCTCCACGAGCAGCAGCCTCACGGGCCCCCTTTTCGGTCGCGATCCCGAATGTCGGGATCTTGAGTCATGTCCGATGTAGGTGTCTACGTATCTGGCATCCATGCCGATGGCGCCGCGCCAGTCAAGAGCCTTCCCGTTACACCGAGGTTTCCGTTACCCACCCGGTACTCCTCGCACCGCCCACTTCACACGGAGTGTCCGGTTGCGGCCGGATCGTTATGCTCAATTTCAGCTCAGATGTAATGACGCTGATCGCAGTGCGTGACTAGGGTCCTCCCCAACCGAGTGAGGACGGAGCAAAAAGCCGATGAGCGGAGTGTCAGCGACCAAGGACACCGGGAGCGCCGGGCCGGCGACGGGCGACCTGGTCGTACTGAGCAACGTGAACAAGCACTTCGGCGCGCTGCATGTGCTCCAGGACATCGACCTGACCATCGCCCGTGGCGAGGTCGTGGTCGTCATCGGACCCTCCGGGTCCGGCAAGTCCACACTGTGCCGCACCATCAACCGCCTGGAGACGATCGATTCGGGTTCGATCTCGATCGATGCCAAGCCCCTGCCCGACGAGGGCAAGGAACTGGCGAAGCTGCGTGCCGATGTCGGCATGGTCTTCCAGTCGTTCAACCTCTTCGCACACAAGACGGTGCTGGAGAACGTCACGCTGGGCCAGATCAAGGTCCGCAAGACGGACAAGAAGGAGGCCGAGGCGACCGCGCGCACCCTGCTCGACCGCGTGGGCGTCGGCTCGCAGGCCGACAAGTACCCCGCCCAGCTCTCGGGCGGCCAGCAGCAGCGTGTCGCCATCGCGCGGGCCCTGGCGATGAACCCGAAGGTCATGCTCTTCGACGAGCCGACCTCGGCGCTCGACCCCGAGATGATCAACGAAGTACTCGAAGTCATGCAGCAACTGGCCCGCGACGGCATGACGATGGTCGTCGTCACGCACGAGATGGGCTTCGCCCGCTCCGCCGCGAACCGGGTCGTCTTCATGGCCGACGGGCGGATCGTCGAAGAGGCGACGCCCGACGAGTTCTTCAGCAATCCGCGCAGCGACCGCGCCAAGGACTTCCTCTCGAAGATCCTGCACCACTGATCACCCAGTTCACGGCTCTTCTCAGCGTCTTACGGCTCTTTCACGGCTCTACCGAGTCCGGCAGAACCTGATTCGTTCACGTCTCACTTGAGGGAAGTTCACGCATGAAGCTCCACAAGGCAAGCGCGGCCGCGGCCGCCGCACTGGTCCTCTCCCTGACCGCCACCGCCTGCGGCGGCAAGAGCGAGGAGGGCGGCGCCGGGGGTTCCGGTGGCGACAAGATCACCATCGGTATCAAGTTCGACCAGCCCGGCCTCGGCCTGAAGAAGCCGGACGGCACCTTCGCGGGCTTCGACGTCGACGTCGCCACGTATGTCGCCAAGGAACTCGGCTACGACGCGAAGAACATCATCTGGAAAGAGGCGCCCAGCGCCGAGCGCGAGAACCTGATCTCCAACGGTGACGTGAAGTTCGTCGCCGCGAGCTACACGATCAACGACGAGCGCAAGAAGAAGGTCGACTTCGCCGGCCCCTACTTCCTGGCCCACCAGGACCTGCTGGTCCGCGCGGACGACACGTCCGTCACCAAGGCCGAGGACCTGAACTCCAAGAAGCTCTGTTCCGTCACCGGCTCCACCTCGGCGCAGAACGTCAAGGACAAGCTCGCCCCCAAGGCGGACCTCATGGCGGTCGGCGGCTACTCGGAGTGCCTGACCGGTCTGGAGAACAAGGCCGTCGACGCCCTGACCACGGACGACTCCATTCTCGCGGGTTACGCCTCGCAGAAGGAGCACCAGGGCAAGTTCAAGCTGCTGAGCCTCAAGCTCAGCGACGAGCCCTACGGTATCGGCCTCAAGAAGGGCGACACCGAGCTCCAGAAGAAGATCAACGACGCGCTCACCAAGATGGAGTCGGACGGTTCCTGGGAGAAGGCCGTGACCGCCAACTTCGGTCCGGCCAACTACAAGAACGAGCCCGCCCCGAAGATCGACGCCGCGAGCTGAGAGAAGCAGTGACTAGGGGGACGGGCGGGGCAGAGCGGGGGGCTGACACGCCCCCGCCCCGAAGCGACCGGGCACGGAGT
>NZ_JBHZDA010000063.1:0-37642 GCF_042755665.1 Streptomyces sp. NPDC059142 | reverse complement strand
ATTGTTTTGGGTGTGTTGGCGGTGCCCCCAATCTGGGTCCCGCAAAACAAAAAGAACGAGCCCGCCCCTAATCTCGCCGCCGGGCGGTGTGCGACGCTGGTCGGCGCCGCGGGCGGGGCGGGCGGCGCGTACCGACCAGCAAACCAGGGGAGAGCGCGGGGCATCGTGTTCGACTTTCTTGATTCCGGGCAGTACGACCTGCTCGGCGCCTTCTGGGTGACGGTGCAGCTCACCCTCTATTCCGCAGTGGGGTCCCTGATATGGGGAACCCTCCTGGCCGGGATGCGTGTCAGTCCCGTACCACTCATGCGCGCCTTCGGCACCGCGTACGTCAACTTCATCCGTAACACCCCGCTGACCGTGGTACTCGTCGGCTGTTCGCTGGGGCTCGGCCAGACGCTCCAGATCAAGCTGGGCGGCGAGAACTTCGAGTCCATCGGCTTCCGGCTCGCCGTACTGGGCCTGGTCGCCTACACGGGCACCTTCGTCTGCGAGTCCCTGCGCTCCGGCATCAACACCGTGCCCGTCGGGCAGGCGGAGGCCGCCCGCGCACTGGGGCTGAGCTTCTTCCAGGTACTGACGCTGATCGTGCTGCCCCAGGCGTTCCGCTCCGTGGTGGCGCCGCTGGCCAACGTGCTGATCGCGCTGACGAAGAACACGACCATCGCGGCGGCCATCGGCGTCGTGGAGGCCGCGGCCCTGATGAAGTCCATGGTCGAGAACGAGACCAGCGCGCTCTTCGCCGTCTTCGCGGTGTTCGCCTTCGGCTTCGTCGTTCTCACTCTCCCCACCGGCCTGGTTCTGGGCTGGGTCAGCAAGCGCGTGGCGGTGAAGCGATGAGTGGCACGTCCGTTCTGTACGACGCCCCGGGCGCCCGCGCCAAGCGGCGCAACATCCTCTACACCGTCCTGTTCGTGGTGGTCTTCGCGCTCGCCGCCTGGTGGGTGCTGGCCACGATGGCCGAGAAGGAGCAGCTCGCCTCCGAGAAGTGGAGCCCGTTCGTCACGGACGGCGCGGTCTGGACGACGTATCTGCTGCCCGGACTCGGCGAGACCCTGAAGGGCGCGGCCCTCTCCATCGTGATCGCCCTGCCGGTCGGGGCGCTCCTGGGCATCGGCCGGCTCTCCGACCACGCGTGGGTACGGGTCCCGGTCGGCGTGGTCGTGGAGTTCTTCCGCTCCCTGCCGGTCCTGATCATGATGGTGTTCGCCTCAGCGCTGTACGTCGAGTTCAGCAATATCTCCTCGGACGTGAGGCCGCTGTACGCCGTCGTGACCGGCCTGGTGCTCTACAACTCCTCGGTCATCGCGGAGATCGTCCGGGCCGGCATCCTCACGCTGCCGAACGGCCAGACCGACGCCGCGAAGGCGATCGGGATGCGCAAGGGCCAGACCATGTCGTACGTCCTGCTGCCGCAGGCCGTGACCGCGATGCTGCCGGCCCTGGTCAGCCAGCTCGTGGTGATCGTCAAGGACACGGCGATCGGCGGCGCGATCCTCGGCTTCCCGGAGCTGCTCTCGCAGAACCGGACGATCACCGCGAACTACGGCGCGAACACCATCGCCACGCTCGTCGTGATCGCGCTGATGTACATCGCCCTGAACTTCGCGCTCACGAGTTTCGCCGGGTGGCTGGAGCGGCGGCTGCGGCGCGGCAAGAAGAGCACCGGAGCGGTCCTCGGAGCCGGGGAGCCCCATCTTTCCCACGGTCCGGGGCACACCATGGACGGCGGCAACTCCTCTGGCGTATGAGGCAGCCGGTACAGGGGGTGTGCGCGCCGACCAGCCCGTCGCTTGACGCGGGCACCCCCAGTAGGTTGCATACGTTCTGTGATCACACACCGGGCTCCTGCCGCCGCCCTTGACCGTATGACCGCACGGGCCCGAAGGGGCGCGCCGTGGACCCGGTGATCGTCGTCGGCGCGGGCCCGGTCGGGCTCGCCCTCTCGCTGGCCCTCGCCGGACAGGGCGTCCCCTCCGTGGTGCTGGACGAGTCCACCGGTACGGACGAGGCGCGCCCCGCGCGGACCGTCGTACTGCGCCCGGACACCACGGCGCTGCTGACCCGGCTCGGCTGCACCACCCTCGGTGACGAGGGCACCCACTGGGTCGGCTGGCGTCTGATGCGGCGCAAGCAGCTCATGCGGGAGCTGCCGCTCGGCGCGGCGGCCGGTGACGGCTCCCCGGCCCCTCTGCACATCCCGCAGCACGCGCTGACGAGCGGACTGCGCGCCGCCATCGCCGACGAGGGCCTGATCCGGCTGGTCCCCGGCAGTCGGCTGGACGCCCTGGAACAGGACGGCCACGGCATCACCGCGCACACCCGCGCCCCCGGGGCGACCTGGTGGCGCGGCAGCCATCTCGTGGGGTGCGACGGCGCCCGCTCCACGGTCCGCAAGCTGCTCAGCATCCGCTTCCCCGGGCGTACGGCGGTGGAGCGGCACGCGGTCGCCGCGCTCCGGGTGGATCTGCCATGGCCGGACGAGGCGCTGCTGCACCGCCGTCCGCCGTGGCCCGGCGGGGGCGAGGAGGTCTCCGCCAGGCCGCTCGCGGACGGGGTGTGGCGGCTCGACTGGCTGCTGCCCTCGCGCGGCGACCTGGTGACGCCCGAGGCCCTGGTGACGCGTTTACGGGACACCCTGGCCGGCTGGTGCGGCGAGACGCCGCCGTACGACCTGCTCGACACGGGCGTCTACACGCTGCACCACCGGCTCGCCCGGCGCTGGCGCGCGGGCCGCGCCTTTCTCGCCGGGGACGCCGCGCACCTGCTGGGCGCCGTCGGCACGCAGGGGCTCGACGAGGGGCTGCGCGACATCGGCAACCTCGCCTGGAAGCTCGCGGAGGACTGGCACCACGGGGCCTCGGAGACCCTGCTGGACAGCTACCAGGCCGAGCGGCGCACCGCCGTGGCCGCCCGGCTGCGCGCGGCCGACCAGTCGCTGCCGATACTGCGGGGCGGCGGCGCGCTGCGTACGTACATGCCGGGGGCGACGCGCGGGCACGACACGCTGCTCGCCGACGGGCATCTCGGGAACGGTCCGCTGGGCGCACCGCCTGCCTACCCGCACTCCCCCCTCGCGCCTCCGTACACCGGGACGCAGACGGCGGTGGGCACGCCCCCCGGCGGGCAGGTCGACGACGTACGGGTGACGGCGCCGGACGGCACGACCACGCGCCTCGGCGACCGGCTGGGCCGGGGGCGGCTGCTGGTGGTGCTGGTCGCGCCGGGCACCGGGGTCTGGGACCGGCGGCACTGGATGACGGCGGGGGTGATGCCGCGGCTGGCCGACGCGGTGACCGCCCTGCCCGTACGGGCGGAGCTGCTGGTCACCGAGGCGTACCCGGGTGCCTCCGCGCACAGCGTGCTGCTGGTACGGCCGGACGGACATCTGGTGACGGCGTTCGGCGGGGTACGGCCCGGGGACCTCTACGCGGCGGCGGACGCGGCGCGTGGCGGGGCTCCCCACCCGCCCTCGGGCGCCGCCGGTCCGCCGACGGCGCACACCGTCCCGAAGCCGAACGCTCCGGTAACCCCTGACCACACCGCGAACATCAATTGACCGCCACGGGCTCACATGGTGTACTCCGAATCGTGACTGACACCGATGTGCGCCTGTGGCGGAGGGTCCATATGGACCTGGTCCGCTATGCGGGCTGCGTGTGTCGTCCGTCCTGTTGATTCGCCGCTTCTCCACCCGCGCCCACCGCTCCGCGCCGCGGCAGGGCACCTTCGCGAACCTCTCAGGACGGTCACCATGTCTCTCCTTCCCGTAGGCACCTCCGCGCCCGTCACCGGGGCCGCACCGGCGTCCCCGGTCGCCCCGGTGGGCGGCCCCTCCCCCGCCGAACTGCTGGACTTCGTCCGCGGCACCGCCGCCGACCGCGCGCTGATCGCCTCGCTCCCGCTCGACCCCGAGGGCCGTACGTGGATCCGGCTGAACGGTCCCGGGGGCAGCGAGGCGTGGCTGATCGGCTGGCCGCCCGGCACGGGCACCGGCTGGCACGACCACGGCGGCTCGCACGGCGCCTTCGCCACGGCCTCGGGAGTGCTCAAGGAGGACTCGCTGGCGGCGCGGCTGCCCACCGAGGGGTGGAAGACCCTGGAGCTGGCCGAGGACGTCGACCGTGAACGTCAGTTGACGGCGGGCGAGGGCCGGGCGTTCGGCAGGCACCATGTGCACGAGGTACGCAACGAGTCCGGCGACACCCACGCCGTGTCCGTCCACGCGTACTATCCGCCGCTGCCGCTGATGCGGCGCTACAGCCGTACGGGCCAGGTGCTCCGTCTTGAGCAGGTCGAGCGTCCCGAGGAGTGGCAGTGAGCGAGCGGGTGGGCATAGACGAACTGCTGGAGCGGGTCCGCGCGGACCTGGACCGGCTGGAGCCCCGGGAGGCGTTCGAGGCCGCGGCGGGCGGGGCGCTGCTGGTGGACATCCGGTACGCGGCGCTGCGCGAGCGTGACGGGCTGATCCCGGGAGCGCTGGTCGTGGAGCGCAACGAACTGGAGTGGCGGCTCGACCCGCAGGGCAGCCACCGCGCCCGGGAGGCCACGAGCCATGAGCTGCGGGTCGTGGTCGTCTGCAACGAGGGGTACGCGTCGAGCCTCGCCGCGGCCTCCCTCCGGCAGCTGGGAGTGCACCGCGCGACCGACCTCGTCGGAGGCTTCCAGGCGTGGAAGGCCGAGGGGCTGCCCGTCGCACGGTGAGCGCGTGGGCGTTCACCGCCGCGCCCGTACGCGAATACGCCGGGACACGCCGGACCAGCACACCGCGCCGGAAGCCCGGGGCCGGAGTCCAGGGCCGTCGCTCCGGACGAGGACCGGGCACGAATGCGGACCGGGCACGAACGCGAGCAGGGCACGCAAGCGGGCCGAGTGCCGGACAGGCAACGAGTCCGGCTGCGCGGCACGGGCAGGCGCCCGGGCGGCTGCCACGGCCCATGCGGGGGCAGGCCGGACGCACGGGCGGTCCGGGTGCCTGGGCCGGGCCGGTTGCCCGGAGGACGCCGATGCCGGAGCGTGAGCCCGCCCGCTCCGGGGCCAGGCTGGGCGAGTGGCCAGACCGGGCGGGTGGCCAGACAGGGCCGATGCCCGGACGAGGGCCGGTTCCGTCACTGCCAGGTCCGGTGCCACGGCCGGCAGTCTGTGCCGGCGAGGCACGGCTCACCGGAGAGGCCCTGGTACACGCCCTGGTCAGTACACGCCCTCGTCCAGCCCCTCCGTGTCCTCGCCCTCCTCCTCCAGCGCCCGCTTGACCACCCGGAGCGCCATCCCCTCCGGATATCCCTTGCGTGCCAGCATCCCCGCGAGCCGGCGCACACGTCTGTCCCGCTCCAGGCCACGGGTGGCACGGAGCTTGCGGGCGACCAGCTCGCGGGCGGTCTCCTCCTCCCGCTCGGAGTCGAGCTGCCCGACCGCCTCGTCGATCAGGGCGGACTCCACGCCCTTCGTCCGCAGCTCGCGCGCGAGCGCGCGCCGGGCCAGACCGCGGCCGTGGTGGCGCGACTCCACCCAGGCGTCGGCGAACGCCGCGTCGTTGATCAGTCCCACGTCCTCGAAGCGGGAGAGCACCTCCTCCGCGATGTCCTGCGGGATCTCCCGCTTCTCCAGTGCGTCCGCGAGCTGCTTGCGGGTGCGCGGCGTGCCGGTGAGCAGGCGCAGACAGATCGCCCGCGCCCGCTCGGCCGGGTCCTGGGGCGGCAGCTCCTGCTCGGCCCTCGACGAGTCGGAGCTGCCGCCCGGCCTTTCGGTCCGTCGCCTCTTCGCATAAGGCACGGTGACGAACTAACTCTTGGCCGCTGCCGACTTGGCCGACCTGGCCTTGGAGGCGGCTGCCGCGGGCTTCGCCGGCTCGTCGCCGGTCGCGGGAGCACCCGCGGCGTCCGCGCCCGGCTCGGCCGTCGGCGCCTGCGGCTGGACCCCGACCCCCAGCTTCTCCAGGATCTTCTTCTCGATCTCATTGGCGAGATCGGGGTTGTCCTTGAGGAAGTTGCGGGAGTTCTCCTTGCCCTGGCCGAGCTGGTCGCCCTCGTACGTGTACCAGGCGCCGGCCTTGCGGACGAAGCCGTGCTCCACGCCCATGTCGATCAGGCCGCCCTCGCGGCTGATGCCCTGGCCGTAGAGGATGTCGAACTCGGCCTGCTTGAAGGGCGGGGACACCTTGTTCTTGACGACCTTGACGCGGGTCCGGTTGCCGACGGCCTCGGTGCCGTCCTTCAGTGTCTCGATACGGCGGATGTCGAGCCGGACCGACGCATAGAACTTGAGCGCCCGGCCACCGGTCGTGGTCTCCGGCGAGCCGAACATCACGCCGATCTTCTCGCGGAGCTGGTTGATGAAGATCGCGGTGGTCTTGGACTGGTTGAGCGCGCTGGTGATCTTCCGGAGCGCCTGGCTCATCAGTCGCGCCTGGAGACCGACGTGCGAGTCGCCCATCTCCCCCTCGATCTCCGCACGGGGCACCAGCGCCGCGACGGAGTCGATGACGATGAGGTCGAGGGCGCCGGAGCGGACCAGCATGTCCACGATTTCGAGGGCCTGCTCGCCGTTGTCCGGCTGGGAGAGGAGCAGATTGTCGATGTCGACGCCGAGCTTCTTCGCGTACTCGGGGTCGAGGGCGTGCTCGGCGTCCACGAAGGCCACCGCGCCGCCCATCCGCTGCGCGTTCGCCACGGCGTGCAGCGTCAGCGTCGTCTTGCCGGAGGACTCCGGGCCGTACACCTCCACCACGCGGCCGCGCGGCAGGCCGCCGACGCCGAGCGCGACGTCGAGCGCGGTCGATCCGGTGGGGATGACCTCGATGGGATCGTTCGGCCTGTCGCCCATGCGCATCACTGCGCCCTTGCCGAATTGCCGTTCAATTTGTGCGAGAGCGGCGTCGAGCGCCTTCTCGCGGTCGGTTCCTGCCATGGGTTCCACCCGATTTGCTTGAGTCGATCGCTTCACGTCAATGACGCTATCCCCTGCCACTGACAACGCGCCCCCGGCGCCTCCCCGCCTGTGGACAACCGCGGACGACTCGGCCGGGCCGGGCACCGGCCGGACGCCCCCGTCACGCCACCACACAACCCCGCCGGCGGGCCAGGGAAACACCGGCGACTCCCCCATAAGAATGGATGTTCGATTTTGGTGTCAAGCGACACTCGCCGGACGCGCGGACGCGTGGGGCGGGCGGCCCGGGGCGGGCACCGCCCGCCTCACGGACGGGCCACCGCCTACAACTCGGGGACCACCCCAGGCCGTTGCGTCACTCTCTGGATGTACGGGAGGTGCGGCCCGGCGAGGGATTCGCCCGCGGGGCCCGCTCCTGAATGATCTTTCCTGTCCCGAACAGAAGACCGGAAGGATCGATACTGTGCGCAGACGACGTCTCGCGCCCCTGCTGGCCGTGAGTGTCACGGCCACGCTGGCTCCCGTGCTCGCCACCTCGACGGCCACCGCCGCTCCGGCCGCCACCCCGTCGGCCGCCTCCACGTCCGCCGCCCGGAGCGCGCTGGATGGGTACAAGAAGCAGAAGCCGCGGTGGGAGCGGTGCGACGCCGGCTCTCCGGCGGAGTTCGAGTGCGCCACGATCAAGGTTCCGCTGGACTACCGGGTTCCCGGGGGCAAGCGGATCGACCTGGCCATATCCCGCCTCAGGAGCACCGCCCCCGACAAGCGGCGCGGCGTCCTGCTCTCCAACCCCGGCGGTCCGGGCGGAGAAGGGCTCCACATGCCACTGGGGATGCAGGACAGGCTCCCCGCGTCCGCGCGGCAGAAGTACGACCTCATCGGCTTCGACCCGCGCGGGGTGGGACGGAGCAGCCCGGTCTCCTGCGGCCTGGAGCCGGACGAGGAGAACTGGCTGCGACCGTACAAGGAGGAGACCTTCGGCAAGGACATCGCCTGGGCACGCGACGTCGCGGACAAGTGCAGGGAGAAGGCGGGCGGCACGCTCCCGCACATCACCACGCGGAACACCGCGCGTGACATGGATGTGCTCCGGGCGGTCCTGGGCGAGAAGAAGATCTCGTACGTGGGGTACTCGTACGGCACCTATCTGGGCGCCGTCTACACCCAGCTCTTCCCGGGCCGGGCGGACCGGTTCGTGCTGGACAGCGCGATCGATCCGGCGCGCGCCTGGCGGGGGATGATCCAGTGGTGGGCGGAGGGCGCCGAGCCCGCGTTCGACCGGTGGACCGAGTGGGCCGCAGAGCATGCGGAGAAGTACGGCCTCGGTGCCACCCCGAAGGAGGTCGGCCGGACCTTCTGGGATCTGGTCGCGCAGGCAGACGAGAAGCCCATCGAGGTGGACGGCTGGGCGAACACCGGCGACGACATCCGCAGCGGTATGCGCGCGGCGGTCTTCAGCCCGCAGTACGCCTCCGAGGGGCTGGTGGAGCTGAAGAAGGCCGCGGCCGGCGAGCCCGCCTCCGCGAAGAAGCTCGCGGCGTTCATCCGGCCCGAGGGGTCCGGGACGGCGAGCGCCGCCGCTGCCACTGCCGAGACGCCGTCCGACAACCTCACGGCGAGCCTGCTGGCCGTGGTCTGCAACGACAACTCGGCCGCGTGGCCCCGCGATCCCGAGAGCTACCGCCGGGACGCCATCGAGGACAAGGGCCGCTACCCGCTCTTCGGTGACTTCGCGTCCAGCATCAAGCCCTGTGCCTTCTGGGACAGTTCCGTGGAGCCGGTGACCGAGGTGAGCAACACGGTCGGCTCCCTGGTCGTCCAGAACGAATGGGACTCGCAGACCCCGCTCGCCAGCGGCCAGGCCCTGCACGCCACTCTGAAGGGCTCGAAAATGGTCACCGTCCTCGGCGGCGAGGGTCATGGCGTCTACCCGAACGGCAACGCGTGCACGGACGGCACCGTCAACGGCTACCTGGTCACCGGCAAGCTCCCGGCGAAGGACGTGATCTGCCGGGCGACGGCCGACTCGAACGCGGAGGCTCGGAAGAACCAGAAGCGGGACGTGCTCCCCGGATCTCCGCTCCCGCGGCGCGCTCCGGACCGCTTCTGACCCCGGTCGCGCGGCCGGCCCCGTCGGACCGACTCAGCCGTCGTCCCCCGTGCGCGGCTCCCGCCGTATCCGGCCCAGCAGCGGGACTCCGCGGCGGCGTCTGCCGCTTCCTGCCCGCGGATCGTCCAGCACGTCGTACCGCTTCACGTACACGCTGAGAAACGCCTGCAACGTGGCGACGGCGGGGATCGAGATCAGCGCCCCGACGGGGCCCAGCAGCGCCGTACCCGCGATGACCGAGCCGAAGGCCACCGCCGGGTGGATGTCCACGGACCGGGCGGTGAGCTTGGGCTGGAGCATGTAGTTCTCGAACTGCTGGTAGATCACGACGAAGCCGAGGACCCACAGCGCGTACCAGGGGTCCACGGTGAAGGCGATCAGCATGGGCAGGGCGCCCGCCATGTACGTGCCGATGGTCGGGATGAACTGGGAGACCAGCCCCACCCACATCGCCAGTGCCGGCGCGTACGGCACGCCCAGGGCCTCCAGCAGGATGTAGTGCGCGACACCGGAGATCAGGGCCATCAGTCCGCGCGAGTAGAGATACCCGCCGGTCTTCTCGATCGCGATCTCCCAGGCCCGCAGGACCTCGGCCTGCCGGGCGGGCGGCAGCACGGAGCAGAGCGCGCGGCGCAGCCGGGGCCCGTCGGCGGCGAAGTAGAAGGAGAACAGGAAGACCGTCAGCAGCCGGAACAGTCCGCCCAGCACGGTGGCGGAGACGTCGAGGACGCCGCTGGCGCTGTTCTGCACGTACCTCTGGAGCCAGTCGGAGTGCAGCAGGCTGTCCTGGACGGCGACCCGGGACAGCTCGGTGTGGAACGTCAGGTTGATCCACTTGATCACCGAGTCGAGGTACTGGGGGAAGGAGTCCACGATGTCGATGATCTGACTCGCCAGTATGGAGCCGAGCATGACCACGAAGCCGGCGCTCGCGATCAGCACCCCGAAGAAGACGAGGAAAGTGGCGAGTCCGCGCCGCATCCCGCGGTCCGCCATGCGGCTGACCGCGGGCTCCACCGCCAGCGCCAGGAAGAAGGCGATCAGCACATTGATCAGCAGCCCGAAGAGCTGATGGAACGCCCAGACACCGAGCTGGAAGCAGGCGACGAGGCCCAGGGCGAGGAGCATGGCCCTGGGCAGCCAGCGGGGCATGCGCTCGCCCCCGCCGTCCCGGTCGGCCGGGCGCGGGAGCGGCCCCGCGGGCGGCGCGGCGCGCGGGGGCTGCGGCGCGGAGTCCGGCGGAGGGATCGACGGTTGTACGTCCGAGGCGGTGCTGTCGTTCGGTGCCACGGGGTCAGTCTGGACTACGGCGCCGACATCCGGCCCCGCGGTCCTGGCTTCGGCCCCGGATCCCGGCCTCTTTCCGGAGGGGCCGGGCGTCAGCGCTTCTCGGGCGGGACGCCCATGGCGGCGCAGACGGCCCGCCAGACCTCCTTGGTCTCCCAGCCCGCTTCGAGCGCCTCGTGCACCGTACGGCCGCCCAGTTCGGCCATCACATGGTCACGGGCGAAGGAGTCCGCGTAGGCGGCGCCGAAGTGGTCCGCCATCCGCTCCCAGAAAATCGTCAACCGCATGCGCCCAGTATCCCGCTCCTCCGAGTGCGGTCCGGCCCCGTCCCCCTCGTACGCCGCCTTCCGCGCCCTACCGTCGGACCATGGCCGGCATCACAGCTTCCACCGTGTCCCCGCTCGCCCGCGCCGAGCACTTCGTCTGGCTGACGGCGAGAGTGCTCGAACAGCGCCGGTTCGCCTACCACTTCCTGGACGACGGGACCGGCGAGGGCCGGGGTGAGGACGCGGTCGAGGCCGCTCTCACGGCGTACCGCGGGGAGGACGGCGGATACGGTCACGCGCTCGAACCCGATCTGCGGGGCCCCGTGAGCCAGCCGCTCCACACGGCGCACGCCCTGCGGATCCTCGACTCCATCGGCCGCTGCCAAGGAGTGCGGGCCGAACGGATCTGCCGCTATCTCACCTCGGTGTCGACCCGGGAGGGCGCGCTGCCCGCACCGCGTCCTTCTGTGCGCGGCTATCCGTTCGCGCCCTTCCTCCCGGTCGCCGACCGCCCGCCGGGCGATCTGCTCGCGACAGGCCCGGTGGTCGGGCTGCTGCACCGCAACGAGGTCTGGCACGCCTGGCTCTTCCGCGCCACCGACTTCTGCTGGGCGGCGGTCGAAGGACTGGAGGAGACACATCCGTACGAGGCGGAGGCGGCGGTGGCCTTCCTGGACGGCGTCCCCGACCGGGCGCGCGCCGAGGCGGCGGCGGACCGGCTGGGGCGGCTCGTACGGGAGCGGCGGCTGGCGGTGCTGGACCCGGAGCGCCGCGGCGCGTACCCGGTGGCGCCGGGGTACGCGCCGGGCGACCACCACTTTCCGTACGACTACGCGCGGGTGCCCGGATCGCTGGCCAGGCGCTGGTTCACGGACGAGGAGATGGAGCGGTCGCTCGACTTCCTCGCCGCGCGGCAGGGCGAGGACGGCGGCTGGCCGGCCGCCCGGCGGACGTGGGCGCCGGGCGGCGTCCTGGAGTGGCGGCCGATCGTGACCGTCGAGGCGCTGCGGACACTGCGCGCCCACGGACGGGCCCTCGCCTGACCGCCCCCCGGCGTACGGAATGCCGCCCCGTACGCCGCGGTACGGCACCGTAGGCCGCCCGGGAGGGCCCGAGCGCCCCCGGACCCCTGTCAGCCGGACAGTGCCCGTACGACCGCCGTGACGGCCACGGCGGCCCCCACGACCACCAGGAACGGGGCGCGCAGCACCAGCGCGAGCGCCGCGGCGGCGAGCCCCGCGCCCCGGGCGTCCAGGACGAGCGCGCCGTTCGCGCTGAAGGTCTGCTGCGCGGTCAGCGCGGCGAGCAGGGCGACGGGCAGCAGCGCGGACAGCCGCTGGACGAGCGGGCGTTCCAGCACCCCCGCGGGCACGAGGAGTCCCAGCAGCTTGAGGAGGTAGCAGCCGACGGCGGTCGCGCCGATCGCGATCCAGACGGTCATCGGTCGGTTCCCTTCGTGCGGCCGGAGCCCTCCGACGGGCCGGAGGAGGGCGTGCGGCGGGCGCCGAGCGCGCGGCCCTTGAGCCAGAGCACGGCGGGTGCGGCGAGCGCGGCGACGAGCACCGGGACCCCGCCCGGCAGCACCGGCAGCAGCCCGAGCCCCAGGACGACGGCGAGGCCCGCGACGGCCCGCTCCGTGGTGGTACGGAGCATCGGCGCGAGCAGAGCGAGGAAGACGGCGGGCCCCGCTGCGTCGAGCCCCCACGCGGCCGTGTCGCCCAGGGCCTCCGCGCCCAGCGCCCCGGCCAGGGTGGTCAGGTTCCACAGCACGTAGAGCGTGACGCCGGTGACCGTGAATCCGATCCTGGCGGCGCGCCGGGTCGGCTGGGCGAGGGAGACGGCGGCCGTCTCGTCGATCACCCACTGCGCGGCGAACGGGCGCACGGGGCCCGGCAGGCGCAGCAACTGGGAGAGTCTGAGGCCGTAGAAGGCGTTGCGTACGCCCAGGAAGAACGCGCCCGCCGCCGCGGTGAAGGGGCTCCCACCGGCCGCGAGCGCTCCGACGAGGGCGAACTGCGAGGCGCCGGTGAAGACCAGCAGGCTGAGCGCGCAGATCTGTGCCACGGTGAGCCCCGCGCCCGCCGCCGTGACGCCGAAGGCGAAGCCCGAGAGTCCGACGGCGATACCGACGCCGAGGGCGTCGCGCACCACGGCGGAGTCGGGTTTCGCCTCGGGGCCGGGACGAGGGGTCTGGCCGGGACGAGAGGTCTGGTCGGTACGAGGGGCGCGGTGCGGGGTGCTTCCCCCGGGACCGTCCCCCGGTATGCCGGCCGGTATGTCCGCGGAAGCGGACGCTGTCTGTTCTGCCACGCCGCGGACGCTACGCGGCACGGGGCCTGCGGGTCTTGTACATTCTTGCGCCCCGCCCCGCACCGCCCCACGCAGCATCGCACCGCCCCGCACCGCTACACGCCGCCGCGCATCCCACCGCCCCACGCCGCCGCGCATCCCGCCGCGCCTCCCCGAGCCGCCTCCTTGTGGGCGGGGCGGCGCCGCCCCGCCCGGTGTCAGCGGGGGTGCCGCCCGGTCCGCTCCCTGCGGTACGCGCCGGGCGGGACCCCGACGATGCGGCTGAAGTGCCGGTTGAGGTGGGGCTGATCGGTGAACCCGACGGCCACCGCCGCCTCGGCGGGCCCCGTACCGGCGTCCAGGAGGCTGCGTGCACGGCGCACCCGCGCATCGGTGAGCCAGGTGTGCGGCGGCAGCCCGTAGGCGCTCCTGAAGGCGCGCAGCAGGGCGAAGGGGCTGGTCCCCAGCTCGGCGGCGAGCCGTTCCAGGGACGGCGGGTCCGCCATCCGCTCCTCCAGGACGGCCCGCGCCCGCGCCGCGATCCGCGCCCCGGCGCCCCGTACGGTGCGCTGCGGGAGAGGTCCGCCGTTCAGCCGGAGCAGCCGGGTCACCACGACCCGCAGCAGGGTGTCGGCGGCGAGCGCGTTGCCCTCGTCGGCGGCGCGCAGCACCTGGTGGACGAGGCCGGCGGCGTACGGGTCGTCGATCACGGGGGACACGAAGCCGGGGGTGCCGCGGATCGTGGTGGTCTCCTGCGCGATGGCGGCGACGACGTCCGGTGCCGGGTAGACGGCGCCGTACTGCCAGCCCTCCGGGTCCTGGGCATGCCCGGTGTGCGGGGTCTCCGGGTTGACGAGCGCCAGCGAGCCGGGGCCCGCGTACTGGTCGACGCCGCCGTGGTGGAAGACCTCCACCCCCTCCGTGATGGCGGCGATGACGAAGGACTCGTGCGTGTGCCGCAGAAACGTCTTGTCGATGTAGTGCGCCCGCAGCAGATCGACATCCGGGAGCTCGGAGTAGCGCCAGTGCCGTGCCTGCTCCCGGGTCCCCATGCCCCCATTCTGCGCCGCCCGCACCGCGCGGACCGCCCCGGACCTCGGCGGCGGAGCCGTTTGCCCAGGTCCGGGCGATTGTCAGTGGCCGGGTGCACGATGGGGGGCATGGCAGCTTCCGCGCTCGACTCCTTCTCCCCCGCGACCCGCGGCTGGTTCACGGGGGCCTTCTCCGCGCCCACCGCGGCGCAGGAGGGCGCCTGGCGCGCGATCCAGGAGGGGTCGGACGTGCTGGTGGTGGCGCCGACGGGCTCCGGCAAGACGCTGGCCGCCTTCCTCGCCGCGCTGGACCAGCTCGCTTCGGCGCCGCCGCCCGCCGAGGCGAAGAAGCGGTGCCGGGTGCTGTACGTGTCGCCGCTGAAGGCGCTCGCGGTCGACGTGGAGCGCAATCTGCGCAGCCCGCTCACGGGGATCCGGCAGGAGTCCGTGCGGCGCGGACTGCCCGAGCCCCAGGTGCGGGTCGGTATCCGCTCGGGCGACACCCCGCCCGCCGACCGCCGGTCGATGGCGACTCGGCCCCCGGACATTCTGATCACCACACCCGAGTCGCTGTTCCTGATGCTCACGTCCTCCGCGCGGGACGCGCTCGCGGGTGTCGAGACGGTGATCCTCGACGAGGTGCACGCCGTGGCGGGGACGAAGCGCGGCGCGCATCTCGCCCTCTCTCTGGAGCGGCTCGACGAGCTGCTGCCGCGCCCCGCCCGCCGGATCGGTCTGTCGGCGACGGTGCGTCCGGTGGAGGAGGTGGCCCGCTATCTCTCGCCGCAGCGCCGGGTGGAGATCGTCCAGCCGCCCTCCGGCAAGGAGTTCGACCTCTCCGTCGTCGTCCCCGTCGAGGATCTGGGCGAGCTGGGCGGCTCCCCCGCCTCGGAGACGGAGAGCGGGGAGAAGCCGTCGATCTGGCCGCATGTGGAGGAGCGGATCGCCGATCTCGTCCAGGCCCACCGCTCCACGATCGTGTTCGCCAACTCCCGTCGCCTGGCGGAGCGGCTGTGCAACCGGCTCAACGAGATCGCGTACGAGCGCGCGACGGGGCGGACGATGTCCGAGGACCACTCCCCGGCCGAGGTGATGGCCCAGGCGGGCGCGGCCAGGGGAGCCCCTCCGCTGCTGGCCCGCGCGCATCACGGCTCGGTCTCCAAGGAGCAGCGCTCCCAGGTCGAGGAGGACCTCAAGGCGGGCCGGCTGCCCGCCGTCGTGGCCACCTCCAGCCTGGAGCTGGGCATCGACATGGGCGCCGTCGATCTGGTCGTCCAGGTCGAGTCCCCGCCCTCGGTCGCCTCCGGACTCCAGCGCGTGGGCCGGGCCGGCCATCAGGTCGGCGCGGTCTCCACGGGCGTCGTCTTCCCGAAGTACCGCGGCGACCTGGTGCAGGCCGCGGTGGTCACGGAGCGGATGCGCGGCGGGTCCATCGAGGCGCTGCGCGTGCCCGCCAATCCGCTGGACGTGCTGGCCCAGCAGCTCGTCGCCATGGTCGCGCTGGACACCCGCCAGGTGGACGACCTGCTCGCGGTGGTCCGCAGGGCCGCGCCGTTCGCCTCCCTGCCCGACTCCGCGTTCCACGGCGTGCTGGACATGCTCGCCGGGCGCTACCCCTCCGACGCCTTCGCCGAGCTGCGGCCCCGGGTGGTGTGGGACCGCCTCGCGGGTACGGTCACCGGCCGCCCGGGTGCCCAGCGCCTCGCCGTCACCTCCGGCGGCACGATCCCCGACCGGGGCCTCTTCGGGGTCTTCCTCGCCGGCGCCGACCCCAAGAAGGGCGGCGGCCGGGTCGGCGAGCTGGACGAGGAGATGGTGTACGAGTCCCGGGTGGGCGATGTCTTCACGCTGGGGACGACCTCCTGGCGGATCGAGGACATCACCCGTGACCGGGTCCTGGTCACCCCGGCCCCCGGCGCCCCGGGGCGGCTGCCGTTCTGGAAGGGCGACCAGCTCGGCCGCCCGCTGGAGCTGGGCCGCGCGGTCGGCGCGTTCCTGCGCGAGGTCGGCTCCCTCCCGGAGGAGGACGCTCGGCTACGGCTGATGACGGCGGGCCTGGACGACTGGGCGGCCGGCAATATGCTGTCGTACCTGGACGAGCAGCGCCGCGCCTGCGGGCACGTCCCCGACGACCGGACGATCCTGGTCGAGCGGTTCCGTGACGAGCTGGGCGACTGGCGCGTGGTGATCCACTCCCCGTTCGGCGCCCAGGTGCACGCCCCGTGGGCGCTGGCCCTGGGTGCCAGGCTCTCCGAGCGGTACGGCATGGACGCGCAGGTGATGCACGCCGACGACGGCATCGTGCTGCGACTGCCCGACGCCGATCTGATGGGCCTGGACCTCCTCGACGAGGAGCCGGGCCGGCTCGGCACCGCCTTCGACGGCGAGCAGGCCCCGCTGGGCGCCGCGGACGTCGCCTTCGACACGGGCGAGATCCGCGGGATCGTCACCGAACAGGTCGGTGGCTCCGCCCTGTTCGCCGCCCGGTTCAGGGAGTGCGCCGCGCGGGCGCTGCTGCTGCCGCGCCGCAGCCCCGGCAAGCGCACCCCCCTGTGGCAGCAGCGCCAGCGCGCCGCCCAGCTCCTCCAGGTGGCGAGCGAGTTCGGCTCGTTCCCGATCGTGCTGGAGGCGGTCAGGGAGTGCCTCCAGGACGTCTTCGACGTCCCCGGCCTCACCGAACTGATGGGCGACATCGAGGCCCGCCGGGTCCGGCTCGTCGAGGTCACCACCCCCGAGGCGTCGCCCTTCGCCAGGTCGCTGCTCTTCGGCTACGTCGCGCAGTTCCTGTACGAGGGCGACTCGCCCCTCGCCGAGCGGCGGGCCGCCGCCCTGTCCCTGGACTCCCGGCTCCTCGCCGAGCTGTTGGGCCAGGCCGAGCTGCGCGAGCTGCTCGACCCCGAGGTCCTCACGGAGCTGGAACGCGAACTCCAGTGGCTGACGGAGGACCGGCGCGTCAAGGACGCCGAGGGCGTCGCCGACCTGCTGCGGATCCTCGGTCCGCTCACCGACGGCGAACTGGCCGAGCGCGGCGCGCCGGTGGCCTGGGCGCAGGAGCTGGCCACGGCCCGCCGCGCCATCAGGGTCCGGATCGCCGGGGCGGACCACTGGGCGGCGATCGAGGACGCCGGCCGGCTGCGGGACGCCCTGGGCACGGCGCTGCCGGTCGGTGTCCCCGAGGCGTTCACCGAACCGGTCAAGGACCCGCTGGGTGATCTGCTCGCCCGCCACGCCCGGACGCACGGGCCGTTCACCTCGTCCTCGGCGGCCGAGCGCTTCGGTCTGGGGACGGCGGTCACGGACGGCGCGCTCCAGCGGCTCGCGGCGAGCGGGCGGATCGTCCAGGGCGAGTTCCATCCCTCCGGCATCGGTCAGGAGTGGTGCGACGCCACGGTGCTCCGCAGGCTGCGCCGCCGCTCCCTGGCCGCGCTGCGCCAGGAGCTGGAGCCGGTCGCGCCCGCCGCGCTCGCCACGTTCCTGCCCCAGTGGCAGCATCTGAGCGGCGACAGCCTGCGCGGAATCGACGGGCTGGCCCGCGCCGTCGAGCAGTTGCAGGGCGCCCCCGTCCCCGCGTCCGCCCTGGAGAAGCTGATCCTGCCGTCCCGGGTCGCCGGCTACGCCCCGGCGCTCCTGGACGAACTGACCACCACGGGCGAGGTGGTGTGGGCCGGAGCCGGCGCCCTGCCCGGCAAGGACGGCTGGGTCTCGCTCTATCTCGCCGACGCCGCCCCGCTGCTCCTCCCGGCCCCGCACCCGCTGGAGCAGACCGCCCTGCACGCCTCGGTGCTGACCACCCTCTCCGGCGGGTACGGACTGTTCTTCCGCCAGATCGCCGACCAGGTCCGCGCCACCACCCACCCCGAGGCGACCGACCCTCAACTGGCCGACGCCGTCTGGGACCTGGCCTGGTCGGGGCGGCTCACCAACGACACGCTGGCCCCGCTGCGCTCGCTGCTCGGCTCCGGCCGTACGGCGGGCGCCACCGCCCATCGCGCGCGCCGCCCGGTGCCCCGCGGCCGGTACGGCACACTCACGGCCGCGGCCAGACCCGCCTCCCGTACGGGCCCGCCGACGGTGAGCGGGCGCTGGTCGCTGCTGCCCGAGCCGGAGCCCGATCCCACGCACCGCGCGCACGCCCTGGCCCGTACGCTCCTGGACCGTCATGGGGTGGTGACCCGGGGCGCGGTCGCGGCCGAGGGGGTGGCGGGCGGCTTCTCCGCCACGTACCGCGTGCTGTCGGCCTTCGAGGACAGCGGCCAGGCCAGACGCGGCTATGTCGTAGAGGGGCTGGGCGCCGCCCAGTTCGCGATGGACGGCGCGGTCGACCGTCTGCGCGCCGCGGCCACGGCCCGCGACCGCGCCCCCGAGCAGTCCGCGCCCCGGGCCGTGGTGCTCGCCGCGGCCGACCCCGCCAACGCCTACGGGGCCGCGCTGCCCTGGCCGGAGCCGCCGGACGGCGCGGGCCACAAGCCGGGGCGCAAGGCCGGCTCCCTGGTCGTCCTGGTCGACGGCGAGCTGACCCTCTACATGGAGCGCGGCGGCAGGACCCTGCTGGCGTGGGCCGCGGATCCGCAGGCCCCGGAGCTGGCGGCCGCCGCCGGGGCGCTGGCCGACGCGGCCCGCGCGGGCGTGCTCGGTACGGTCACGGTCGAGCGGGCCAACGGCACCCCGGCCCTGACCTCACCGCTGGGCCGGGCCCTGGAGTCGGCGGGCTTCCACGCCACCCCCAGGGGCCTGCGCCTGCGCGCCTGACCTGGCCTGGCCCCCCTCGGGCCGGGGTGGGCCCGCCGCGCCAGGGGCCCGCCCGAGGGCCGTCCCGTGAACGCCCCCGGTCCAGCCGCCCGCTCCGTCCACCCGGCCCGTCCCCGCCCCGTCGCGCATCATGGGAGACATGCCCGAAGGAGACACCGTCTGGCAGACCGCCCGGCGCCTGCACACCGCCCTCGCCGGGCACCCGCTGACCCGCTCCGACCTGCGGGTCCCCCGGTACGCGACCGCCGATCTCACCGGCAGGACCGTCCTGGACGTCACACCGCGCGGCAAACACCTGCTCACCCGGATCGAGGGCGGACTCACCCTCCACTCGCATCTGCGGATGGACGGCGCGTGGAAGATCTACGCCCCGGGCGAGCGCTGGCGCGGCGGCCCCGCGCATCAGATCCGGGCGATCCTCGGCACCGCCGAGCGCACCGCCGTCGGCTACCGGCTGCCCGTACTGGAACTCCTCCGCACCGGCGACGAGGAGCGCGTGGTGGGCCACCTCGGCCCCGATCTGCTCGGCCCCGACTGGGACCCCGCACTCGCCCTGCGACGGCTGCTCGCCGACCCCGGCCGTCCCGTCGGGGAGGCGCTGCTCGACCAGCGCAACCTCGCCGGGGTCGGCAACATCTTCAAGTCCGAGACCTGCTTCCTGGTCCGCGCGACCCCCTGGCTTCCGGTCGGCGAACTCCCCTCCCCCGAACGCCTGGTGACGGCCGCCAAGAAACTGCTGGAGGCCAACCGCGAGCGCCCCGGCCACCGCCGGGAACTACGCGTCTACGGCCGCGCCCACCGCCCCTGCCCCCGCTGCGGCACCCCGATCCGTACGGCCGACCAGGACGGGCGCCCCGTCTACTGGTGCCCCCGCTGCCAGTCGGGCCCCACCCCCTGACCGCCGGGCCCCGCATCCTGACCGCTCGGCCCCGACCCCCGACCGCCGGGCCCCGACCCCTGACCTCGGCGTCCCCGGCCCGGCTTCCCCCGTGACGCGGCGGCGTGCACCGGCAGCAGGCTCAGCCCCCAGCCGCCCGCCGCCACCGTGCCCTCCACGGCACCGGTGTGCTCCGGCACCAGCAACAGCCGCAGCACCGCCCACCACCACGCTCCGCCGACGACAAGGGCGCAGCCGAGTGCACAGGCGACGGCACAAGCGGGAGGAAGGATCCATCGCCCCACCATGGCTGCCTCCTCCGGCCGGCGACCGTCGACGCCGACCGACGCTAGACCCGCGCCATCACCGGTGGGGAGGGCGCATCGGACGCACACCCACGGCGTGCGCCGCGCGCTACGCGCTCTCCGCCTGGAACATCCACGCGTGCTTCTCCAGGTCAGCCGTGACCTGGATCAGGATGTCCTGCGTCACCGGATCCGGTTTGTCCGTCGCCGCGACGCGCTCGCGCATCCGCGTGACCACCGCGCCAAGAGCGTCCACCAGCGTCTGTACCGCGTCCCCGTCCTTGATCCAGCCGTTGGGGACCGGGCCGATCGCGCTGGTCCCCGCCACGGTCGCGGCCCGGCCGTCGGGGGTCACACCGATCGCCGAAGCCCGCTCCGCGACCGTGTCCGAGTGCTGCCGCGCCGTGGTCACCACTTCGTCGAGCTGAAGGTGTACGGAGCGGAAGCGTGGCCCGACGATGTTCCAGTGCACCTGCTTGGCGACGAGCGAGAGATCCACCAGATCCACGAGCGCGCCCTGCAGCGCCTCGCCGACCAGCTTCAGGTCCTCCTCGGACAGGGAACTCTTCACGACAGACATACGGGCCCTCCAGTGTTCCGTCGACTCCACCGGCCCGACCGGACGCACCGGCCTCTTCCGGTTTCCTGTCCACCATGACACAGGAGGGACAAAACGGTCATTCGGGCCATGAGGGGCCCCTACGCCCGGAGGCGCGCCCTCGGCCGGACATGCCGAAGCCCCGGAGACACCGGACCCCCGGAGACGCCGAAGCCCCGGACATGCCGGAGCCCCGGCCGGTATCGCTACCGACCGGGGCCCGGTCACAGCCTCACATCCGCACCCTCAGGCGGCGACGACGTCCGCGGGTGCCTTGATCGTCACCCGCTCCGTCGGCACTCCGGCCACCGACGTCACAGAGACGGAGTTGAGCATGGGTCGTACTGGCGCGGGCACCGGCTCGTTCGCCGCCGCCGACGCGGCCAGCTCCGCCAACGACAGTTCGTCGCTCACTTCGCGCATGAGCTCGGACATCCGTACGTCAAGCGCGTCGCAGATCGCGGAGAGCAGCTCGGAGGAAGCCTCCTTCTGCCCCCGCTCAACCTCGGAGAGATAGCCGAGCGAGACTCGGGCGGACGAGGAGACTTCGCGCAGAGTACGGCCCTGGCGCTGGCGCTGCCGACGCAGCACGTCACCCAGCAGGCGACGGAGCAGAATCATCGGTGGCTCCCTCCTCGGACCGCGTAGCCGCATCCTTCACGCCCCACCGTACCGCCTTGCGCGGCGGCCGTGCGGGGAGCGATGTCGTGTTCACTCAGGGCTGTAAACATCAAATCCCCCCGTTCTCTTCCGTATCCTGTGTCCGCCCGTTCCCGGAGAGTTCGCCGAGGAGCAGTCCCAGTACGCTCCGTACACTCTCTTTACGGATGTCCGCCCGGTCGCCGTTCAACCGCAGCGCGGCCACTTTCCCCGCGCCTTCCGGTCCCGCGACCGCCACGTACACCGTGCCGACCGGCTGTCCGTCCTGCGGATCGGGGCCCGCGACCCCCGTGGTCGCGACGCCCCAGTCGGCGCCCAGCGCCCGCCGTACCCCGGCCGCCATCTGCCGCGCGACCTCGGGGTCCACGGCGCCCCGCTCGTCGAGGAGGGCCCCGTCCACGCCCAGGACGTCCCGCTTGAGATCCGTCGCGTAGGCCGTCACGGCCCCGCGGAAGGCCCGGGAGGCGCCGGGGACCCCGGTCAGCTCCGCGGCCACCAGGCCGCCGGTCAGGGACTCCGCGACCGCCAGCGTGCCGCCCCGGCCGGCCAGCAGCTCCAGCACCCGCGCGGCACGGGCCCCCGCCCCGGTCGCCGTCCCGCTCACCGAGCGGACTCCTCCTCGGCGCGCTCCGCGGCCAGCCCCTGACGTCGCAGGACGACCGCCTGACGCACGTAGTCGAGCCCCGTGAGCACCGTCAGGACGACCGCCGCCGCCATCACCCAGAACCGCAACGTGGCCAGCGGCCCGGTCAGCGCGAGGACGTACATCCCCACGGCGACCCCCTGCGTCAGGGTCTTCAGCTTGCCGCCGCGGCTGGCCGGGATCACCCCGTGTCTGATCACCCAGAACCGCATCAGCGTGATCCCCAGCTCGCGGAAGAGGATGACGCCCGTCACCCACCAGGGCAGATCCCCGAGCGCGGAGAGGCAGAGCAGCGCCGCGCCCATGATCGCCTTGTCCGCTATCGGATCGGCGATCTTGCCGAAGTCGGTGACCAGGTTGTACCTACGGGCCAGGTGGCCGTCGAAGATGTCCGTGATCATCGCGACGGCGAAGGCCGCCCACGCCCAGGCACGCCAGACGGGGTCGTAACCGCCGTCCTGGAGCAGCAGGTACACGAAGCAGGGCACGAGGACCAGCCGCACCATGGTGAGGATGTTGGCGATGTTCCACAGACTGGCCTGATTGACCACCACCGCCGCCAGCTTGGCGCCGGGCGCCGGCTTCGCGCCGGTACCGCCCGCCGCGGACGCCGGGACTCCGGTCATCTGGCCGCCTCCTCACCCGGGATCCGGGGGTCGTCCCCCGGAAGCTCGTAGCACTCGGCGACCAGGTCCACGCCTTCGGTCCCGACCACCTTCGCCTCGACCATACGGCCGGGGCGCAGCCCCTCGCGCGAGGTGAAGATCACCTGGCCGTCCGTCTCGGGGGCCTGGTGGGCCGCGCGGCCCACGGCCGGCTCGTCCGCGTCGCCCGAGGCGTCGACCGTTTCGACGAGGACCTGGAGGCTCTCGCCGAGCCGCTCCTCGGCCCGCTGGGCGGTCAGCTCCTCGGCCAGCCGGGAGAGGTGGGCCAGCCGCTCGGCGACGACGTCCGCGTCCAGCTTGTCGGCGTAGCCGGCGGCCTCGGTGCCGTCCTCGTCCGAGTAGCCGAAGACTCCGATGGCGTCGAGGCGGGCGCCGGTGAGGAAGCGTTCCAGCTCCGCGAAGTCCGCCTCGCTCTCACCGGGGAAGCCCACGATGAAGTTGGAGCGCACCCCGGCCTGCGGCGCCTTGCCACGGATGGTCTCCAGCAGCTCCAGGAAGCGGTCGGTGTCCCCGAAGCGCCGCATGGCGCGCAGCACGCCGGGGGCGGAGTGCTGGAAGGACAGGTCGAAGTAGGGGGCGACCTTGGGCGTCGAGGTGAGGACGTCGATCAGTCCGGGGCGCATCTCGGCGGGCTGGAGGTAGCTGACCCGTACCCGCTCGATGCCGTCGACGGCCGCCAGCTCCGGCAGCAGGGTCTCCAGCAGCCGGATGTCGCCGAGGTCCTTGCCGTACGAGGTGTTGTTCTCGGAGACCAGCATGACCTCCTTGACGCCCTGCTCGGCCAGCCAGCGCGTCTCGCCGAGCACGTCGGAGGGGCGGCGCGAGATGAAGGAGCCGCGGAACGACGGGATGGCGCAGAAGGAGCAGCGGCGGTCGCAGCCGGAGGCGAGCTTGACGGAGGCGACGGGGCTGGTGTCGAGGCGCCTGCGCAGGGGCGCCCGCGGCCCGGAGGCCGGCGCGATCCCCTCGGGCAGGTCCTCGGGGGCCGGCGCGATCTCGTCCTGGCCCTGTGCGTGGCCGGGGAGCGCGACGTCGGCGCCCTGGCGCTCGACAGGACTGAGGGGCAGCAGCTTGCGGCGGTCGCGGGGGGTGTGGGAGGCGTGGATGCCGCCGTTGAGGATGGTCTGGAGCCGGTCGGAGATGTCGGCGTAGTCGTCGAAGCCGAGGACTCCGTCCGCCTCGGGCAGGGCCTCGGCGAGTTCCTTGCCATACCGCTCGGCCATGCAGCCGACGGCGACGACGGCCTGGGTTCTGCCTTGATCCTTCAGATCATTGGCTTCCAGCAGGGCGTCGACGGAGTCCTTCTTGGCGGCCTCGACGAATCCACAGGTGTTGACGACGGCGACATCCGCCCCTGAGGCGTCCTGGACGAGCTCCCAGCCATCCGCTGCCAAGCGGCCTGCGAGCTCCTCCGAGTCCACCTCGTTACGGGCGCAGCCAAGAGTGACAAGGGCGACGGTACGGCGTTCGGGCATGGGCTCAAGACTACTTTGTCCCGGCCCCGCCCTTACCGTGCAGGGTTGGTCAGCCGACCTCGGGGTCACCCTGCGTGTACGAGAGCCGCTCGACCTGGCCCGGCTCGAACTCGTCCGCGACCTTCTTACCGTTCACGAACAGCTCGATGGCACCGGCGTTGCCGAGGATCAGATCGATCTGCTCGTCGTCCTGGAAGGTCTTGGAATCACCCTTGAGAAGGATTCCGTCGAAAAGGAGTTTGCCGTTGTGCGCCTTGGCGGAGATCCAGCTCTTGTCGTCTATGGCCGACAGCTTCACCGTCACCTTGTCGCGGGGCGCGGCGGCGATGGCGCTCTCGGAGGACTCCGGCTTGGGGTTGGGCTTCTTGCTGGGGGCGGGCTTGGTGCCGGACGTGGGGCCCTCGGCGACCTCTTCGCTCTTCGCGTCCTTGTCGGTGCTGTCGAGCGCCGTGAAGCCGACGAATCCGATCACCGCGACGATCGCGGCGACCATGGCGGCGGTCCAGTTGGGGCGGCGGCGCTCCGGACGGATCCGCTCCGCCTCGAACATCGGCGCCGCGGGCGTCGGCGCGGGGCGTCCGCCGCGCTCGGCGTCGAACTGTTCGACGAGGGGTTCGGGGTCGAGCCCGACCGCGCGCGCGAGCATACGGATGTGACCGCGGGCGTACACGTCACCGCCGCAGCGCGAGAAGTCGTCCTCCTCGATCGCGTGCACGATGGGCACGCGCACCCGGGTGGAGCCGCTCAGCTCCTCGACCGTGCGGTGCGCGGCGATACGGGCCTGCTGGAGCGTCCGGCCGATCGAAGGCCGTTGTTCCTCAGGGGAGTTGGCGTCGGGAGCACCGGGATCGGGGGCGCGGTCCTCGGGGGCGTGGGCGTCGGGGGACTTGCCGTCGGAAGAGTTGCCGATGGACACGGGGGCGCCTTTCGAGCGTGTAGCCACCTGCTGGACACTCAGTCTAGGGGTGGTACGAAAGGGTGGGGCAACCGGGCGGATGCACTTTGTACGCCATCGGAAGGGCCGGATGGCGTGCGAGAGGAACATCATGCCTTTCCCCTCTCCAACTTGACGTACGCGCAAGGGAAACGGTTGCCCTTCGGCTTCCCTCGAAATCAGATTGAAATCCCGGCGCGTCCGGGTGAGCCCCGGCGCGTCCGGAGCAACCGGTCAGCTCGTCGTACAGGAAGGGACGGAACGGGAAGGGACGGAACGGGACCCCGCGCGGGTCTACGGAGCCGACTCGCCGCGGATGATCGCGAGGACCCCGTCCAGTTCGTCCGCCTTGACCAGGACGTCGCGGGCCTTGGAGCCCTCGCTGGGACCGACGATGTTCCGCGACTCCATCAGGTCCATCAGCCGGCCGGCCTTGGCGAAGCCGACGCGCAGCTTGCGCTGGAGCATCGAGGTCGAGCCGAACTGGGTGGAGACGACCAGTTCGACCGCCTGGCACAGCAGGTCGAGATCGTCGCCGATGTCCTCGTCGATGTCCTTCTTCTTCTGCGTCCCGACCACGACGTCGTCCCGGAAGACGGGGGCCATCTGGTCCTTGCAGTGGCGGACGACGGCCTGGATCTCCTCCTCGGTGACGAAGGCGCCCTGCATACGGGTCGGCTTGTTCGCCCCCATCGGGAGGAAGAGCCCGTCGCCCTTGCCGATCAGCTTCTCGGCGCCCGGCTGGTCGAGGATGACCCGGCTGTCCGCCAGCGAGGAGGTCGCGAACGCGAGCCGCGAGGGCACGTTCGCCTTGATCAGCCCGGTGACGACATCGACCGAGGGCCGCTGGGTGGCGAGCACGAGGTGGATGCCGGCGGCGCGGGCGAGCTGGGTGATCCGGACGATGGCGTCCTCGACGTCGCGCGGCGCGACCATCATCAGGTCGGCCAGCTCGTCCACGATGACCAGCAGATACGGGTACGGCGACAGCTCGCGCTCGCTGCCCTCGGGCGCCTTGACGTTTCCCTCGCGCACCGCCTTGTTGAAGTCGTCGATGTGCCGGAAGCCGAAGGCGGCGAGGTCGTCGTAGCGCAGGTCCATCTCGCGCACGACCCACTGGAGCGCCTCGGCGGCCCGCTTGGGGTTGGTGATGATCGGGGTGATCAGGTGCGGGATGCCCTCGTACGCGGTCAGCTCGACCCGCTTGGGGTCGACGAGGACCATCCGGACGTCCTCCGGGGTCGCCCGCACCATCACCGAGGTGATCAGGCAGTTGATGCAGGACGATTTGCCCGAGCCGGTGGCGCCCGCGACGAGGAGGTGCGGCATCTTCGCCAGGTTGGCCATCTCGTAGCCGCCCTCGACGTCCTTGCCGAGCGCGACGAGCATCGGGTGGTCGTCCTCGGCAGCGGCCGCGAGGCGCAGGACGTCGCCGAGGTTGACCATCTCGCGGTCGGTGTTCGGGATCTCGATGCCGACGGCGGACTTGCCGGGGATCGGCGAGATGATCCGCACGTCGGGGCTGGCCACGGCGTACGCGATGTTCTTCGTGAGCGCGGTGATCCGCTCGACCTTGACGGCCGGGCCCAGCTCGACCTCGTACCGGGTGACCGTCGGGCCCCGGGTGAAACCGGTGACGGCCGCGTCGACCTTGAACTCCTGGAAGACGGTGGTGAGCGAGGCCACGACGGCGTCGTTGGCGGCACTGCGCGTCTTGCCGGGGCCGCCGCGCTCCAGCAGGTCCAGCGAGGGCAGCGAGTACGTGATGTCGCCGCGGAGCTGAAGCTGCTCGGCGCGCGGCGGGAGCGGCCTGTCCAGCTCGGGCGCGGGCTTGGTCAGGTCGGCGACGGCCGCCACACCGGGCGTGCGCCTCCCGGCCTCGCGCGCCGGCGGTACGGATACGGGGCTCTCCTCCGCGGCGTCCGCCCGCTCCCCGGGGCGTGCCGAGGGTTCGTCCGTACGCTCCCCCGGGCGGCGCTTGCGGTCCACGGAGACGCCCTGGGTGAGGTCCGCGACGATCGGCGAGGGCGGCATCCCGTTGAGCACCGCGCCGTCCAGCGCGGCGGCCGCGGCGGCGGCCACGTCCACGGCGTCCATCCGCCGGTCCGCCGCGGGCTGTACGGAGGGCCTGCGCGGCCTGCGCCGCTTGGAGAGCGCCTCCGCCTCGGCCTGGTCGGGGTCGTACTCCCCGGCCGGGCCCCGGCGCCCGGTGGAGCGCCGCCGGCCGGAGGGCAGCGCCTCGCGCCACTGTTCGTCGTACCGCTCGTCGTCGCCGGGGTGGCCCTCGTACGCGCGGTCGAAGGGCTCCCCCTCGTCGTCCGGTTCGACGATGCCCAGCTTGATCCCGAGCAGCCGCAGCCGCCGCGGGATCGCGTTGACGGGGGTGGCGGTGACCACCAGCAGCCCGAAGACGGTGACCAGCAGGAGCAGCGGGACGGCCAGGACCTCGCCGGTGGTGAAGATCAGCGGGGTGGCGGAGGCCCAGCCGATCAGACCGCCCGCGTCGTGCATCGCCTCCGTGCCGTCGCTGCGCGCGGGGGAACCGCAGGCGATGTGGACGAGTCCGAGCACCCCGAGGACGAGGGCCGAGAGCCCGATCACGATCCGGCCGTTGGCCTCGGGCTTCTCGGGATAGAGGATCAGCCGTACGGCGATGGCGCCGAGCAGTATCGGTACGAGGAGATCGAGCCGGCCGAAGGCGCCGGTGATCAGCATCTCGACCAGGTCGCCGACGGGGCCGTGGAGGCTGGACCAGGTGCCCGCCGCGACGACCAGCGCCAGGCCGAGCAGGAGCAGCGCCACGCCGTCCTTGCGGTGGGCGGGGTCGAGTCCCTTCGCGCCGCGTCCTATGCCGCGGAGCATCGCGCCGACGCCGTGCGCGGCGCCGAGCCAGACCGTGCGGACGACCCAGAGCACGCCCCCGGTGGGGTTCGGGGCGGGCTTGGGCGCCGGCCTGGCCGCCGCCTTCTTGGCGGGGGCCTTCCTGGCCGGTGCCTTCTTCGCGGGGGCGGTCTTCTTCGCCGCCGTCTTCTTGGCGGGTGCCGCTTTCGCGGGACCGGTCGTACGGCCGGCCCGCGGCTTCGCGGCGCCCGCCGAACCCTGGGAACCATTGCCGGACGTACGTGAGGCCATGGTGGTGAGGTTACCGGTGTGAACGGCCGGGGACACGTGTGCCTTCCCCTTCACCCGTTCGTGTCGCCCGCAACTCCACAGGAAAATGGACCGGCTTCGGCGGTCGGGGCGTCAGTTCTGCGAGGGGAGGGAGGCGGAGCCGCTCCCCGTGCCCGGCTCCAGGGCGTCGAGCGCCCGCCGGAGTCCGGTGAGTTTGCGCTCCAGGTGCGCGGCGGTCGCCACGGCCGAGGCGTCGGCGGCATCGTCGTCGAGCTGCTTCGAGAGGGCTTCCGCCTGCTCCTCAACTGCCGCGAGCCGTGCGGAGAGTTCGGCCAGCAGCCCGGCGGGCTCCCGCGCCTCGCCCGCCCCGGCGAGCTGGAGTCTGAGCAGTTCCGCCTGCTCCTTGAGCTGGCAGTTCTTCATGTACAGCTCGACGAAGACGGAGACCTTGGCGCGGAGCACCCAGGGGTCGAACGGCTTCGAGATGTAGTCCACCGCGCCCGCCGCGTAACCGCGGAAGGTGTGGTGCGGGCCATGGTTGATGGCCGTGAGAAAGATGATGGGGATGTCCCGCGTCCGCTCACGCCGCTTGATGTGGGCGGCGGTCTCGAAACCGTCCATCCCCGGCATCTGGACATCCAGCAGAATGACCGCGAAGTCGTCCGTCAACAGCGCTTTGAGCGCTTCCTCCCCTGACGATGCCCGCACCAGCGTCTGATCGAGCGCGGAGAGAATGGCCTCCAACGCCAGCAGATTCTCCGGCCGGTCATCGACCAGGAGGATCTTGGCCTTCTGCACCATGGCCGCCCGCCCTCCTCGCCCCGGCATGGGGCGTCCCCTGTCCACCGGCCCCGGAGATGCACCGGGGGCCGTCCGAGGGGACGACTCCCTTACGCCGTCCGTCCTTGTGCCGGTCATGGTAGCCGCACCCCGCCTGTCGCCACACCCTGTCACCGTGATGTCACTGCGCCCGAAGCGGAAACGCGGCGGGAGACCAGAAGGTTCCCCGAATACCAGCGGCTCACACGCCCCCGAACACAGCCGGTCGGCGCGACGTACCGATTCGCTCGCCTCTCGCTCACTCCCCGCGCATCCACTGCTCCATCACGGACAGCAAGTGATCGGGATCGACCGGCTTGGTGACATAGTCGGAAGCTCCGGAGTCGATGGCCTTCTCCCGGTCGCCCTTCATGGCCTTCGCGGTGAGCGCGATGATGGGCAGACCGGCGAACTGCGGCATCCTGCGGATCGCCGTCGTCGTCGCGTACCCATCCATCTCCGGCATCATGATGTCCATCAGAACGACCGTCACATCGTCGTGCTGCTCCAGCACCTCGATGCCTTCCCGGCCGTTCTCCGCGTACAGCACCGACAAGCCGTGCTGCTCCAGCACGCTCGTCAGGGCGAAGACATTGCGGATGTCGTCGTCGACGATGAGCACCTTCTCGCCGGAGAAGGAGAACGTACGGCTCTCCGCGGCGGCCTCCGAGGGCTCCTGACGCCCCGTGGGAGCCGCACTCGCCCCCCAGAACTCCCGCTGCCCCGAGGGAGCCCCACCGGACCGGGCCGGCCCGCCGGGTCCCCCAGGCACCCCTCCAGAAGCTTCTGAGGGCCCGCCCACCGTGCCCGCGGCCCCTCCGGGCCGCGCCGAACCGCCCTCCGCCGCCTCCGCGTTCTTCCTGCGGCGCCGGAAGAGCGCCGCGGGACCGGGCAGCTCGGCCGGGGTCGACGCCTCCAGCCGCGCCCGCGCCGGCGACTCCCCCGAACCGTCGTTCGCCAGCGGCGGCAGTTGCTGCATCCCCGCCGGGGTGAGCTGCGGATAGCCCTGGGGAGGCAGCTCGCTCGGGTGGAGCGGCAGGTACAGCGTGAAGGTGGAGCCACGGCCCGGCTCGCTCGCCGCGTGGATCTCACCGCCCAGCAGCCGCGCGATCTCCCGGCTGATGGAGAGCCCGAGCCCCGTACCGCCGTACTTCCTGCTCGTCGTACCGTCCGCCTGCTTGAACGCCTCGAAGATCACCCGCATCTTGCTCGACGCGATCCCGATCCCCGTGTCCGTCACCGAGAAGGCGATCAGATCGCCGTCCACGTCACGTAGCGAACCCGCCTCCAGCAACTGCTCCCTGATGGCGTCCGGAACGTCGGAGCCCGCCGGCCTGATCACCAGCTCCACGGCCCCGCCGTCGGTGAACTTCACCGCGTTGGACAGCAGGTTGCGCAGCACCTGCAACAGCCGCTGCTCGTCGGTGTGCAGCGTCGCCGGCAGCTCCGGCGACACCCGTACGGAGAAGTCGAGCCCCTTCTCCGCGGTCAGCGGCCGGAACGTCGCCTCCACGTAGTCGACGAGCTGCACCAGCGCGATACGGGTCGGACTCACGTCCATCTTGCCCGCCTCGACCTTCGACAGGTCCAGGATGTCGTTGATGAGCTGGAGCAGGTCGGAGCCCGCCCCGTGGATCGTCTCGGCGAACTCCACCTGCTTCGGCGAGAGGTTCGACTCCGCGTTGTCCGCCAGCAGCTTGGCGAGGATCAGCAGCGAGTTCAGCGGCGTACGCAGCTCGTGCGACATGTTCGCCAGGAACTCCGACTTGTAGCGCATGGAGACCGCGAGCTGCTCGGCCCGCTCCTCCAGCACCTGCCGTGCCTCCTCGATCTCGGTGTTCTTCACCTCGATGTCGCGGTTCTGCTGCGCCAGCAGCTCCGCCTTGTCCTCCAGCTCCGCGTTGGACTCCTGAAGGGCCTTCTGCCGGTTCTCCAGCTCCGCCGAGCGCTCCCTGAGCTGCTCGGTCAGCTCCTGCGACTGCTTCAGCAGCACCTCGGTCTTCGAGTTCACGCTGATCGTGTTGACGCTCGTCGCGATCATCTCGGCGATCTGGTTGAGGAAGTCGCGCTGGATCTGCGTGAACGGCTGGAACGACGCCAGCTCGATCACCCCGAGCACCTTCCCCTCGAAGAGCACCGGCAGCACGATCACATGCGCCGGGGACGCCTCACCCAGCCCGGAAGAGATCTTCAGATAACCCGGCGGCACATTGACCTGGATGGTCCGCTTCTCCTCCGCCGCCGTCCCGATCAGGGTCTCGCCGGGGCGGAACGCGGTGGGCATCGAACCCGCCGAGTAGCCGTAACTGCCGCGCATGCACAGCTCGTACGAACCGTCACGCCCCACGTCCGTGCCGAGCTGCGGCACCGTTCCCGTCTGCATCGCCAGGAAGAACGCGCCGTGCTGCGCCGAGACGACCGGGGTCAGCTCGCTCATGATGAGCGACGCCACGTCGTCGAGATCGCGGCGGCCCTGCATCAGCCCGGAGATCCGGGCCAGGTTGCCCTTCAGCCAGTCCTGCTCCTCGTTGGCGAGGGTGGTGTCCCGCAGATTGGCGATCATCGTATTGATGTTGTCCTGGAGGACCTGGATCTCGCCCGCCGCGTCCACATCGATCTTGAGGTTCAGATCTCCGCGCGTCACCGCGGTGGCGACGGCGGCGATCGCCCGCACCTGGCGGGTCAGATTGCCGGCCATCTCGTTGACCGACTCCGTCAGGTCGCGCCAGGTGCCGTCGACGTCCCGTACCCGTGCCTGACCGCCGAGCTGACCGTCCGTACCCACCTCACGGGCGACCCGGGTCACCTCCTGCGCGAAGGACGAGAGCTGGTCGACCATGGTGTTGATGGTGTTCTTCAGCTCCTGGATCTCACCGCGCGCGTCGATGTCGATCTTCTTGGTGAGATCGCCCTTCGCGATGGCGGTGGTGACCGTGGCGATCTGGCGCACCTGGCCCGTCAGGTTCGACGCCATCGAGTTCACCGACTCGGTGAGGTCCTTCCAGGTGCCCGAGACGCCGGGAACCCGGGCCTGACCGCCCAGTTCGCCCTCGGTACCCACCTCGCGCGCCACTCGCGTGACCTCGTCGGCGAAGGATGACAGCGTCGTCACCATCGTGTTGACGGTGTCGGCCAGCTCCGCGACCTCGCCGCGCGCCTCCACCGTCACCTTCTTGGTCAGATCGCCGTTGGCGACCGCCGACGAGACCCGCGAGATGTTCCGCACCTGACTGGTCAGGTTGTTGGCCATGGTGTTGACGTTGTCGCTGAGGTCCTTCCAGATCCCGGTGACCCCACGGACCCGGGCCTGACCACCGAGGATGCCCTCCGTACCCACCTCACGGGCGACACGCGTCACCTCGTCCGCGAAGTTCAGGAGCTGGTCGACCATCGTGTTGACCGTCGTCACCAGATCGAGGATCTCGCCCCGCGCGTCGACCGTGATCTTCTTCGACAGATCGCCCTTGGCGACCGCCGTCGTCACCTCGGCGATGTTGCGCACCTGGGAAGTGAGGTTGTTCGCCATGAAGTTGACGGACTGGGTGAGGTCCTTCCACGTACCGGACACCCCCTGGACCTCGGCCTGACCGCCCAGGATCCCCTCCGTGCCCACCTCGCGGGCGACCCGTGTGACCTGCTCGGCGAAGTTGGAGAGCTGGTCCACCATCGTGTTGAGGGTGTTCTTCAGCTCCAGGATCTCGCCGCGCGCGTCCACGTCGATCTTCTGCGACAGGTCACCGCGCGCCACCGCCGTGGCGACGCCCGCGATGTTACGGACCTGCGCCGTCAGGTTCCCCGCCATGCCGTTCACGGAGTCCGTCAGATCCCGCCAGACCCCGGCCACACCGGGCACCTGCGCCTGACCGCCCAGCCGGCCGTCCGTACCCACCTCACGCGCGACCCTGGTCACCTGGTCGGCGAAGGCGGAGAGCTGGTCGACCATCGTGTTGATCGTGTTCTTCAGCTCCAGGATCTCGCCCCGGGCGTCCACATCGATCTTCTGCGACAGGTCGCCCCGCGCCACCGCCGTGGTCACCTGGGCGATCTGCCTCACCTGATCGGTCAGATTCCCGGCCATCGAGTTGACGGAGTCGGTCAGCTCCTTCCACGTACCGCTGACGCCGTCCACCCGCGCCTGGCCGCCGAGCCGCCCCTCCGTACCCACGTCGCGCGCCATGACCGTGACCTGGTCGGCGAACGAGGAGAGCTGCGCCACCATCGTGTTGACGGTGTTCTTCAGCTCCAGCATCTCGCCGGCCACGTTGACCGTGACCTTCTGCGTCAGGTCCCCGTTGGCGACCGCCGTCGTCACCTGTGCGATGTCCCTCACCTGGCCGGTGAGGTTACGGAACGCCGTGTTGACGGAGTCCGTGAGGTCCTTCCACGTACCCGCCGCGCCCGGCACCTCGGCCTGGCCGCCGAGCCGGCCCTCGACGCCGACCTCCCGCGCGACGCGCGTCACCTCGGAGCCGAACGACTTCAGCTGCCCCACCATCGTGTTGACGGTGTTCTTCAACTCCAGCATCTCGCCCGCGACATCCACGGTGACCTTCTGGGACAGATCGCCGTTCGCGACCGCCGTCGTCACCTGCGCGATGTCCCTCACCTGGGTGGTCAGGTTGCGGAAGACCGTGTTGACGGAGTCCGTCAGGTCCTTCCACGTACCCGCCGCGCCCGGCACCTGCGCCTGCCCGCCCAGCAGACCCTCGGCGCCGACCTCGCTCGCCACCCGGGTCACCTCGTCCGCGAACGTACGGAGCGTCTCGGTCATCTGGTTGATCGTCTCGGCGAGCTGGGCCACCTCGCCGCGCGCGCTCACCGTGACCTTCTGGGACAGGTCCCCGCTGGCGACGGCGGTGGTGACCTCGGCGATGCCCCGCACCTGGTTGGTCAGGTTCCCGGCCATCGTGTTCACCGAATCGGTGAGGTCCTTCCACACCCCGGCCACCCCGGGCACGGTCGCCTGACCGCCCAGCTCCCCCTCCGTACCGACCTCCCGGGCCACCCGGGTGACCTCGGAGGAGAACGAGGAGAGCTGGTCCACCATCGTGTTGACGGTGTTCTTGAGCTGAAGCATCTCGCCGGCCACGTGGACCGTCACCTTGCGCGACAGATCACCCTTGGCCACCGCCGTGGTGACCAGCGCGATGTCCCGTACCTGGGCGGTCAGCCGGTACGCCATCGTGTTGACCGAGTCCGTCAGGTCCTTCCAGGAACCCGACATGCCGCGCACCTTGGCCTGACCGCCGAGCTTGCCCTCGGTCCCGACCTCCAGCGCTACCCGCGTCACCTCGTCGGTGAACGCGGAGAGCTGGTCGACCAGGTTGTTGACGGTACGGGCCACCTTCAGGAACTCACCGCGCAGCGGACGCTCCGCGCCCTCCACGGAGTGGGAGCGCAGATCCATCCGCTGCTCCAGGTCGCCCTCGGCGACCGCGGAGAGCACCCGGCCCACCTCGGAGACCGGCCGGGCCAGATCGTCCACCAGCGCGTTCGACGCGTCGATCGCGGCGGCCCAGGAGCCCTCACAGGCGCCGGTCTCCAACCGCTCCGTGAGTTTCCCCTCACGCCCGACCATGCGGCGTACGCGGGCCAGCTCCCCGGTCAGATGGATGTTGCGGTCGGCGACCTCGTTGAAGACGGCGGCGATCTCCGCCATCACATCGTCCCCGGAGACCGTCAGGCGTTTACGGAAGTTGCCGTCCCGCATCGACACCAAGGCCGTCAGCAGTCTGTTCAGCTCCGCCGCGTCCACCTCGATGGTCCCGTTACCGCGGGCCCGTCCGCCTTTCGCGCGCGTGCTCGCGCCACGCGCCGCCATGCCAGACTCCACCGTGTCCCTCCCGCAGGGGTTGACCGTACTGCCCGAGCTGTCCCAGAAAGCCTGCCCAGTGTTTCACTGCGGCTCACCGCCGCGAACAACCCTTGGGGCGTTACAGCGCGACCGTCAAATCGTTGAAGCCTACAAGGGCGCGACAGCCCTTGCCGCACAGCCGCCCTCAAGGTCGCTCCAGGCCTCACGGCCACGAACCCCACCGGACAGCCTCCGCCACCCCCTCCGTACCGACGGGTCACACGTGGCCGCCGGACCATAGCAGCTTCACCGAGTCGGGACTCCGTCACACGTGGCACAGGACGACCGTCTAGCCTGGCAAGCGAATCGAAGCGACAAGAAACGGGCACAGGACTCTGGGGAGAGACGAAACACCAATGGGGAGTGCTGTGATCACCGCGCGTGCGGCTGCCACCTTCGATCCGGTAGGGCGGTCCGTCGCGACCGCCCGTGCCTTTGTCCGCGACACGCTCCAGGGGTGGGGTTACTCGGATGTCGTGGACGACGCGGTCGTTCTCACCAGCGAGCTGGTCACCAACGCCGTCATCCACGCCGGCACGTCCGCCGACGTCCTCTGCCTCCGTACGGAGCAGGGCGTCCGCGTCGAGGTCGCCGACCGCTATCCCGAGCGCGAGGTCCCCATCCAGGGCAGCTCGCGCTCCTTCGCCAACGCGGACCAGGAGAACGGCAGGGGACTGCTCCTCTGCGCCGCCCTCGCGTCACGCTGGGGCGTCGAGTACTCACCCACCTTCAAACAGGTGTGGTTCCAGCTCGAACTGCCGCAACGCCCGGTGGGCACCCGCTCGGCGGGCCCCGTACTGCCCACCGACCTGCTCCCCGTCGCCGACGAACGCGTACGGGTCGCCGTCGTCCAGATCGACCGCACGGGCGCCGTCACCAACTGGAACGAGGACGCCGAGCATCTCTTCGGCTACGCGGACGAACAGGTCGTCGGAAAGCCGCTCACGGACATCGCCGCCTGGCCGCACACACCGGGCATCGGCACCGGCGTCGTCGAAGCGCTCCAGCTCTCGCGCTGGGAGGGCAGTTACGGCATCCGGGCCGCGGACGGCCGCGTCGTCCCCGTCTACGCCTCCCACCTCCGGGTCCGCGACACCCACGGGGAGCCCTCCACGGTCTGCCTCCTCGTACGCGACCACGAACGCGCCGTGATCCAGACGCCGCTGCGCACCCCGTCGGCCGAGGTGGGCGCCGAGAGCCGCATCGTGGACCCCTTCGAGGTGTTCATCGGCTCCCCCGCGCCCGACGATCTCGACGGGCTCCTCCAGCGGACGGTGGAGCGCGCCCGCGACATGCTGGACGGCGACTCGGCCTTCCTGCTGCTCGCCACGGACGACGAGACGGAGCTGGAGGTACGGGCCTCCACCGGCCTTCCCTCCGCCCGCCAGCGCTTCGCCCGCGTCCCGGTGGAGGCCGGCGCGGGGCGCTTCGGCTCGGCGCGGATGCCGGCCGTCCACGAGGACCTCGCCGCGGTCCCGGGCGCCGTCCCGCTCCTCAACGGTACGGGGATGCGCTCCGTCGTGACCGTCCCGCTCAAGGTCGAGGGGCGGCTCACCGGCTCGCTGGGCGTCGCCGCGGAGGGCTCGGGGCGCTACACCAACGAAGAGGCCCTGCGTCTCCAGTTCGCAGCCGACCGGATCGCGCTGGCCGTCGAATCGGCCCGCCTGGGCGAGCTGGAGCGGCTGCGGCGCGGTTCGCTCTCCTTCCTCGTCGAGGCGTCGGACCTGCTGGCGGGCACCCTGGACCGGGACCAGACGCTGGCGCTGATGGCCCAGATGACCGTTCCCACGCTCGCCACCTGGTGCGCCGTCTACACGATCGCCGACCAGGCGTCCGACCCGTACCTTTCGTACGTGCTCCACGAGGACGAGGACCGTATCGACGGTCTCAAGGCCCTCCTCTCGAAGATCGCCCCACCGGACCCGGTGCCCACCCCGGGCGCCCGCATCTGGACCGCGCCCGCTGAAGCCGCCCACCAGGCGGCGCTGCGTACGTCCATGCGCGACATGGGCAGAAACAGCCCGCCGCTCTCCCTGGGCATCGGTACGACGCTGGCGACGGCGGCGGCCGTGGGCGGCGAGACCGTCGTACTGCCTCTCGTGGCCCGTAACCGCGTCATCGGCATGCTGACGCTGGGCAAGCCCTCGGACGACCACTTCCGCCAGGAGATCCTGGAGCTCGCGGAGGACCTCTCCCGCCGGGCGGCCCTGGCGCTCGACAACGCCCGCCTCTACTCGGAGCGTACGGCGATCAGCCAGGCCCTTCAGCGCAGCCTGCTGCCGCCGGGCCTCCCGCAGGTTCCCGGCGTCGAGGTGGAGGTCATCTACCGTGCGGCGGGCGAGGGCAACGAGGTCGGGGGCGACTTCTACGACCTGTTCCCCATCCGGGACGGTGCCTACGGCTTCGCCATCGGCGACGTCTGCGGTACGGGCCCCGAGGCGGCGGCCGTGACCGGCCTGGCCCGTCACGCCTTGCGTCTGCTGGCCCGCGAGGGATTCGGCGGCCCCGCGGTGCTGGAGCGGCTGAACGCGGCGATCCTCGACGAGGGCGCCCGGAGCCGCTTCCTGACGCTTCTCTACGGCGAGTTGTGGCCGCAGGAGGACGGCAGCGCGATCCTCAAGGTGGTCTGCGCAGGCCATCCCCTGCCGCTCCGGCTGCGCCAGGACGGCACGGTCGAACCGGCGGCGGAACCGCAACCGCTGCTCGGCGTCATGGAGGACCTGGAGCTGTACGAGCAGATGGTCACCCTGGATCCCGGGGACGTCCTCCTCTGCGTCACCGACGGCGTCACGGAGCGCAGGGAGGGAACGCGGATGCTGGGCGACGACGGCCTCACCGACGTCCTCACGACGTGTACGGGCCTCACGGCGGGCGCGGTCGCCGCACGCGTCCTGCGCGCGGTGGAACGCTTCGCCGCCGAGCCGGCCTCGGACGACATGGCCATTCTCGCAATGCGCGTCCCCGAGCCGCACGCCGGCTAGAGGCCACGAGCCCAGGCAGCAGAAAGGCCCCCGCCGAATGGCGGGGGCCGTTGGTTTGGCGGGGGCCCCATAGGGGATGGTACCGGAGACCGTCTGCGTT
>NZ_JBHZDA010000062.1:32758-44260 GCF_042755665.1 Streptomyces sp. NPDC059142 | reverse complement strand
TTTTTTGTGGGTTGTGGGCCCCCCCCCCCCTTATCGTACAACTCATCACCCCCCCACGTTCACCCCCGCCAAATACCCGCCCCCCCCCCCGGGCCCGCGGGGGGGCCCCAAACCACGTTGGTCTCCGTACGGTGCCGGGTCGTCTTGGGTCATGCCCTCCGTCCCGCGCACATACGCGCGGGCACCGGTCGCGGCGGAGAGGGCGGCCCGGGGAGGTCAGGAGGCGATGAGGCAGCTGGTGAAGCCGTCGTGGGCGAGGGATCCGGACGCTCCACGCACGTTCTCCGGGACCTCCTGCTCGATGGCGAATCCGAGCTTCGGGTACTCGGTGACCCGCTGGAGATCACCGACGAGCATGTCCAGGACGAGCTTCTCGTCGCCGATGGACTTCACGTAGTCGTCGAACTCCAGCGGCTCGGATGCGCAGAGGATCTCGACGTCGGGCCACAGCTTGCGGGCGGTCGCGAACGATCGCCGTTCCATGTAGGGCGTGGAGACCAGCAGCACCGTCGTCGGGGTGATGCCGGCCTGCTGGACATGTCGGCCCTGCAGGATGTCTCTGGCGTGCTCGCCCTGGCCGCATCGCACCTCCTCGGCCCGAAGGCGAAAGCCGCTGAACGCGGCTGGCTGACCAAGGCGGTCGGCTCCCTGCTGCTTCTGGTCCGCCGGGCCCACACCTCCTGCCCGCCGACTGCCCCCAGCCGGGGGGGGCGCCACAGCCCGGGAAGCACCCGTCACCTGGAGACCGAGTCAGGAGGGCAACAGTGATCGAGCCGGTGCAGCGCTTCTTCTAGGCCCAACCCGAGTCCGTAGGGCAGGCAAGGGGAATTCACCTCCGCGTCTCCGAGCTGGTGGCGAACGCACTGGTCCACGCCACTGTCGCCGATCATGGATCCCTGGTCCGCCTCGGCACACGACAGCCTTCGTCCCCGCCCGAGCCCCGTCGAGCCACCGGCACCAACCTGTCCGGAGGCGGTCTGGCTCTCACGACCGCTCATCGCTGGAAAAGATCGTTTGGTCCTGCTCAAGATCGCAGGAAGGACGACCGCGTGAGCGCCCTCTTCTCTCCGACCGTCTTCAACACTGGCACAGGGAAAGGTCGACGGACCCAAACACCACACAGGTCTGTGGACCGAGTGCCGTACGCCTCCATCGGCTCTCCTACATGTCACATTCTCCCGAGAAAGATTGAGCACGTGCACGCACAACTCCTGCGACCGTCAGGGCCGTTCGAAGAAAACCGGACCCACCGCCCCTTATGCGGTGAGACATAGGTTCGACAGTCTGACAAAACGCCAAAATAAGGAGTTCGCGGCGTTAGACTCCCCACCCGATGGCGGCCAGCCACGAACAAGACGGAGGAAAAAGATGAGCGCGAGCGGGACCCGCACTTGCTCTTGGTGCGGTGTGGGAGGACACGACAAGCGGTCGTGTGGCGTCTCTCCCAACGCTGGTAGGTGCAGCGTGTGTCAGTACCACGGGCACGACAAGCGCAACTGTCCGAGCAAGTGAACGCAGGGCACCAGAAACCCTGCTCGTCGCCTTGGTTTCTCCTGGCCATCGCGGCACACAAGCTCTGGGGCTTCGATGGGCTTCAAGGTCCATAAGAGCGCGAAACGTGCCCGTTGAAGTTGCGGCAGAAGCAGGTTCCGGGCGTCTGCTCAGTCCGAGCGGGCTCCCGGACCGTCCATCCAGGACGACGCCGGAAATACCTTCCGCACCCAGCGCCGTCCCCTCGTCCATGTCGGTCGCTGCGCCTCAGGAGTCCCGGCTTCCGGGCTTCCGGGCACATCGAACACGGGCATTCATGCGCGCACGTTCGACTCCGTCCGAAAGGGGGGCCGCCCTAAGCGCTTCGTCACAGTTCAGGATGTTCCTGGCTGCCACCGGGCCCCCGAGCGGACAGTTGACACACATGACCGGGGTCACTCCTCACGAGTTCGAGTCCAGTGCCCTCCGTCACTGCGTTCCCCGGTCCCCACGCGCAGGTGGCGGGCCGCGCCACCGGCCTCCGCCCGGTTTCCGGCCGGGGGTGGCATCTATCCTCGCCGGGTGAGAACCACCAGTCGCACTCGCCAGCTCCGGACCACGCTGCGAAGCTGGGCGCTCCTGCCCGGTGGAAGTGGGGGCGCGGCCGGGAGACCGGTGGTGGTGCCTGTGCCTCGGGCGCCGTTGGTGTCGGCGCGGGCTGTGGATCTGGGGCTGGTGGGGGTCGTTCTGCTGTTCTCCGTGTGGAACAGCGTCCAGAATCCCTATCTGGGACCGGCCGGCCCCTGGGGGAATCCGGTGCTCGCCGTGGTGAGCGCGTTGCCGTTGCTCGTGCGCAGGCGGGCTCCCGAGCTGGTGCTCGGCGCCGCGCTGCTCGCCAAGGTCCTTCAGGTCTCCCCTTTCGCGACGCCCTTCGCCTTCTACGCGGAGGGGGCCTATCGCGGGCCGCACAGTCGCCTGGTCGTCTGGGTCTCTGCCGGTGTCGGGTTGGTGGTGCTCGCTCCCTGGGACGCGGCGGCCTGGTCCAGCCTCCGGACGGTGACGCTCTGGTTCGCGGTGAACTTCGTCTTCTCCTGCCTGGTGCCGCTGCTGCTGGGGCTGTACGTGGGTCAGCGGCGCGCCGTCGTCGCCGGTCTCGTCGAACGGGCGGAGCGTGCCGAGCGGGAGCAGCGGCTGGTCGCCGAGGCGGCGCGCGAACAGGAGCGGCGGCGCATCGCGGGGGAGATGCACGACGTGGTCTCCCACCAGGTGAGTCTGATCGTCGTACACGCCAACGCGCTGAGCGCGGTCACCCACGACCCGGAGGTGACGGGCGAGACCGCGGAGATCATCCGGACGGCCGGGCGGCGCGCCCTCACCGAGCTGCGGGAGATGCTGGGGCTGCTCAGGAACGGTCCGGACGCCGGGGCCGGGGAGCCGAGGGCGGCCGAGGGAAGCGACACCGCGCAGGACGGGTCAGGGGACGGGGCGCACGATCCCGCCGGGCGGGGGTCCGGCCCCGGTGCGGCCGTGGACAGGATCGCCGAGCTGGCGGACGGCTCCCGGACCGCCGGGCTGCCCGTCACCGTGAGCGTCGAGGGCACGCCCCAACGGCTGGCGGAGCCGGTGGAGCGTGCCGCGCACCGGGTCGTGCAGGAGGCTCTGACCAACGTGCACAAGCACGCACCCGGCGCCACGACGCGGATCCGTCTCGTGTTCGGTCCGCGGGCGGTGCGCGTCGGGGTCGTCAACGGGCCGCCCGAGCGACCCGCCGCGCCGGCCGACGACGGTGAGCCGCTGCTGCCCAGCGGGGGGCACGGGCTGATCGGTCTGACGGAGCGGGTCCGTCTGGCCGGAGGCACCATCGAGTCCGGGCCCACCGGGGACGGCGGCTTCCGTGTCGACGCCGCGCTGCCCGTGTCCGTACCGGGAACGGCCGCGACCGGGGCCTGACCGGTCGAGGACGTCGGCGTTCCGCCGAGGCGCCGGGCGGTCAGATCAGTCCGGCGTCGTGGGTGATCAGTGCGACCTGGGTGCGGTTGGCGGCGTCGAGCTTGGTCATGATCCGGCTGAGGTGGACCTTGACCGTGGACGGGCTCACTGCCAGGTCGGTGGCGATCTCGGAGTTGCTGCGGCCCCGCGCGACCGCCATGGCGACCTCGCGCTCGCGCGCGGTCAGCTCCGCCATCCGCGACCGTGCCCGCGGGGCGACCGCGCCCGTGGCGAAGGCGCCCAGCAGCTTGGTGGTGATACGGGGCGAGAGCATCGCCTCGCCGCGCGCGAGGACCCGTACCGCGTCGGACAGTTCGCGCGGCGAGCTGTCCTTGAGCAGGAACCCCGACGCGCCGTGCTGGAGCGCGGCGTAGACGTATTCGTCGACGTCGAAGGTGGTGAGCACCGCGACGACGGGGGGATCGGGCAGCGCGGCGAGCCGCCGGGCGACCTCCAGGCCGCCGACGCGGGGCATCTGGATGTCGGTGAGCACCACGTCCGGACGGTGCTCGGCCACCAGTTCCACCGCCGCCGAGCCGTCATCGCCCTCGGCGACCACCTGGATGTCCGGTTCGGCCTGGAGGATCATCCGGATGCCTTTGCGCACCAGCTTCTCGTCGTCGAGGAGGATCACCTTGACGGTCACTCACGCCACCTCCTTGTCCGTGTACGGGCGACATCGCCCGTACACGGTATCCGCCGTCCCCGGCCCGGCCGGCCCGCGGTGATCCGCCTGCCCGGCGCGCCTCATGGTCGTCCCCCGGTACGAGCCGGCCGCTGCGCCGTACGACTTTCGGGCAGGTCCACCCCGGGCACGGAGGGTGACGCGCCGAGGACACCCGCCGGAACACGATGGACGGCGTCAGGTCCGCCACGGGGCCGAGCGTTTCCCGTGGCGGACGGGAGTACGGGGCTTCCCCCGGGACAACCAGGAGGACAGATGATCAAGCGCGGCAGGGCGGCTCTGTGTGCGGTGGCGGGGGCGGTCACGCTCACCATGACCGCGGCACCGTCGGCATCGGCGATCATCGGGGGGCACGACGCCACCTCGCCGTACCCGTTCATGGTGAGCGTGCAGAAGGACGGCCACCACTACTGCGGAGCCTCCCTGATCAAGCGGGACTGGATCGTGACCGCCGGGCACTGCACGGTGGACATCGAGCCCGAGCAGCTCTCCGTACGGGTCGGCGACCACGACCGTACGAAGGGGGCGGCGGCGAAGGTCACCGAGATCGTCACGCACGAGGACTTCTCCTACGAGCCGTTCCGCGACGACGTGGCCGTCATGAAGCTGGACCACCCCGTGGACGCGCAGCCCGTCGACGTGGCCGCCGCGTCCCCGTCGACGGGCGCCGACGCCCGGATCCTCGGCTGGGGGATGACCTGCGAGGACGGCAGCGAGTGCCCGGACCCGCCGCTCCGTCTCCAGGAGCTGGACACCGAGGTCGTCCCCGACGACCGGTGCGGCGAGAACTACAACGCCGGGAACGAGCTGTGCACCGACAGCCCCACCGAGAACGCGCAGGCCTGCATCCTCGACTCCGGCGGGCCCATGGTCACGGGCCGTCCCGGTCGGTGGGAACTGGTCGGGGCGACCAGCCGCGACGGCGACGCCGATCCGAAGTGCGCCACCGGGCCCGGCATCTACACCGATCTGACGGCCCACCGCGCGTGGATCGAGCGGGCCACCGCGGAGTGACCGGCGACGGCACCCGCCGCCCGGACCAGGGCGGCGGGGCGGTGCTCTCCGGTGACGGCCGCGTGCGGGGATGAGAGCCCCTGACCGTGCCCCACAGTCCCACGGCCCTACAGCCCCACGGCCCCACGGCCTCACACGAGGAGCGGCAGGGATACGAGGCCCCGCGTCAGCCGTGTGTGCCGCCACTCCAACTCCGCCGCCGGAAGCGCCAGTCGGGCCTCGGGGAACCGGGACAGGACTCCCCTCAGGGCGAGTTCGCCCTCCGCGCGTGCCAACGGGGCTCCCACACAGCGGTGGATGCCGTGGCCGAAGGCGAGGTGTCCCGTGGCGTCGCGGTCGAGGTCGAGGTGGTCCGGGGCGGCGAACCGGGCGGGGTCCCGGTTGGCGGCGCCGGGGGCGATGAGCACCGGGACACCCGCCGGGATCTCGGTCCCCCCGAGCGTCAGCGCCTCCGTGCTGTGGCGGAACGTGGCGATACCGACCGGCGAGTCGAAGCGCAGCAGCTCGTCCAGGGAGCGGCCGAGCAACTCCGGTTCCTCCCGCAGCCGTTTCGACGACCCCGGGTGCTGGAGGAGCGCCAGGGCCGCGTTGCCGATGAAGTGGGTCGTGGTCTCATGGCCGGCCACCAGCAGGAGCACGCCGAGCGAGACGAGTTCGTCCTCGGTCAGCCCGTCCCCGGCGTCCCGTACGGCGATGAGGTCGTCCAGCAGGCTCTCGCCGGGCGAACGGCGCGCGGCGGCGACCAGGTCGGTCAGAAAGCCGGCGAGGGCGTGCGAGGCGGCGTCGGTCCGCCCGGGGTCCCCGGCGGAGAACAGCTCGCCCGACCAGGTGTGTACGAGCGGGCGGTCGGATTCGGGCACGCCCAGCATCTCGCACACGACGGTGACCGGCAGCGGGACGGCGAGGCTCGCGACGAGGTCCACCGGGCCGTGTTCCGGCCAGGCGTCCAGCAGTTCACCGACCAGGCGGGCGATGTACGGGCGCATCCGCGCGACCGCCCCGGTGGTGAACGCCTTCGTCACCAGCGCACGGAGCCGCGCGTGCCCCGGCGGGTCCGTGGACAGCATGTTCCGGGAGACGGCGGGGTGGAGGTCGCGCCGCGACGGCTGGCCGGCGAAGAACCGGGCGGTGTCCTTCGACAGCCGGGGATCGGTGAAGGCCTCCCGGGCCTCCGCGTACCCGGTGACGAGGTAGCTGTGGCGCCCTCCCGAGCCGGTGGGCACCTTCTGTACGGGGGCCGCGTCGCGCAGCTTCGCGTAGGTCGGATAGGGGTCGGCGAAGAACCGCGGGTCCTTCAGCGGGTCGGTCACGCCTGCGCTTCCCTTCCTGAGGTGGCCGGTTCACCGGCGAGCGTAGGCACGATCCCGCTCCGTTGGCAGGCGTGGGCGACCGGGAGCAGCCGTTCGGTCCCGGCCCGCGGGCCCCCGGCGCGCGCCGCCGTGCCGGGGTCGGGCGCGGCGGCGCGTGGGACGCACGCGCGCCCTCCCCGGTCCCGGTACGCGGTGTGCCGGGAGCCGCGGGCGCCCTACGCGTCGGCGAGCAGGGGGTCGTAGCCGGTCGAGCGGCGGCGGCCGGACATGAAGGAGAGGAAGTCCTTCACGAAGGCGCCGCGGGTGTAGCGCGCGTCGGCTTCTTGCATCGTGCGGCGGAAGGCGGTCCTGAACAGGGCGCGGTACTCGTCGGTGTCGATGGTGCCGTCGCCGTTCGCGTCGGTGACGTCGAAGAGCACTTCGGCGACCCTGATCAGCGCCGGGCCGGCCAGGGAAGGGGTGGCCGCCGCGTACTCCTCCTGGCTGACGCGGCCGTCGCCGTCGGTGTCCAGGGCTGTCTGGAGCTCCCGCCACCAGTCGGCGAACGCCTGGTAGAGCCGGGTCTCCTCCGGTTCGTCCAGATCGAGGCGGGTGGACAGTTCGCGGGCCATGGCGGCGAGATCGGGCCAGTCCAGATAGCCGTTGCCCGTCTGGTCCAGGACCTCGGTGAAGAACTCCTCGGCGCTCCGACGCGTGCCCGGGTCCCCGGGCCTTTCCGCAGGAGTGTGCTGTACGGGGAACGGGGTGATCAGGCGGAAGAGCGCGCCGGCCCGGTCCATCCGGTCGCGCAGGGCCGTGAGCGTCGCGGCGCCGGCGGTGTCGCCGTCCGGGGACAGGTGGAGCAGGTCGACGAGGTTCTCGGTCCTGAGCCAGTTGTCGGGGAGGTGGCGCGCCAGACCCGCGGCCACGTACGCGCCCTGCATCAGCGTCCGCGCTCCCGGGACCTCGGGCAGGCCCGCCCGGCGCCGGAAGGGTTCGGGGAGGGACGCCACCGTGACCGTACCGATGACCGGGCCCGCGAGCGCCCGGCCCGCCGCCCACACCGTGGGCAGGCCCTCCAGCAGAGCCGGCGCCGGGAGATGGTCGAAGAGCTGGTAGAGGATGATGCGCAGCGCCTCGGTGTTCTCCAGCTCCTCCTCGACCACCCGGTCGTAGTACGGCCAGAACTCGCCGAGGGTGGGCGGCAGATGACCGGCGTCGGGTCCCAAGACCGCCAGGAACGCCTGGAATTCGGCGTAGAGGCGTTCCATGGACGTCCGGTCGAGGGGCTGGCCGCTCAGCCGGCACATGGTGACGGAGCTCTCGAAGAGCGTCGCGACCACCCAGGCGCGGACCTGGGGGTCCATCGCGTCGTACGGCCGGTTCCGCTCGTCCGTACCTCTCAGCCGGGCGTGCAGACGGTTGAGGCGCGCCGCCTCCCGCTGCCGTTGGTGGTCGTCGGCGCCGAACATGCGCTGGAGGCTCACGAGGGTGTTGCGCAGCCGCCGCCACGGGTGCGCCACGAACGTCGAGTTGTCGGCCAGGGCCGCGCCGATCTGCGGATGGGCGGCCTCCAGCACCGTGGCCCTGACCACGGCCAGCGCCCAGCGCGGGTCGTTGAAGAAGCGGTGGAACTGCGAGTCGGGGCCGAAGAGGGAGCCGAGGGGCGCCTCGGCCCACGGCCCGGTGGCGTCGGCGGCGGACGCCTCGTGATCGCCGGCGATGGTGGTGGGGCTGGGGTCCGGGTCCGTCACGGTTGGGGTTCTCCGTTCGTGTACGGCGCCACGCCGCCGAAGCGGCGGTCGCGCTGCCGGTAGGCGCGCAGGCACTCCTGGAAGTGCGGCGCGCGGAAGTCGGGCCAGAGCACCCGCGGGAAGACCCACTCGGCGTAGGCCACCTGCCAGAGCATGAAGTTGGAGATGCGCTGTTCGCCTGAGGTCCTGATGACGAGGTCCACGTCGGGCGTGTCGGGGAAGGGCAGATGAGCGGCGAAGCACCGCTCGTCGACCGTGTCGGCCGCCACCCCGCTGCGGATGAGGGAGCGGGCCGCCTCGACGATGTCCCCGCGCCCGCCGTGGTCGAACGCCACGGTCAGCGTCATGCCCCGGTTCGCGCCGGTCAGCGTCGCCAGATCGGCGAAGTCCCGGGCCAGCGGGGCGGGGATCCTCGGGTCCGCGACGCCGAGGAAGCGGCAGCGGATGCCGCGCGCGTGCAGCAGCGCGGCGTGTTTGCGGACGACGCGGCGCACCAGCCCCATGAGGAAGTCGATCTCGCTGCTGGGACGCCGCCAGTTCTCGGTGGAGAACGCGTACAGGCTCAGCCACTCCACCCCGGCCGTCCTGGCCGCCTCGATGACGTCGATCACCGTGCTCTCGGCGGCGCGGTGGCCCGACGTACGGGGCAGGGAACGGCGCTCCGCCCACCGGCCGTTGCCGTCCATCACGCACGCGACGTGGCGTGGCACGTCTGCGGCGGATCCGCCGGGCGTCATGGGCGCGCCTCCGGCCGTGGCCACGGCCGTTGCCGTGGTCGTCGCCGTTGCCGTGGTCGTCGCCCTTGCCGTGACAACGCTCCCCCTCGGATCGACGGTCAGCACATCGACAGCCAGCACTCAGCAGAGTGCCGGTCCCCGGCGCCGGGCACAGCCCGATCCCGCCCCCTTCACCCGCAGCACGTCAGTCCGATTGCGCGATCGTCCTACGGGCCCACCGTCATCTCGGCCAGCACCGCGCGCACCGCGCGGTCCACCGCGTGCCGCGCCCGCTCGGCCGCCTCCGGGCCGGCGTCGTCCGCGGTCTCGAAACCGTGGTGGGCGAGGGGTACGTCGATCACCTCCACCCGCGCCCCGCCGCCCCCGGCGGCCGACAGGAACTCCTCGACCGTCGCCGCGATCTCCGGGCGCTCCCGGCCCACCCTGGTCAGCACGACGGGCAGGCCCCCGGCGGAACCGACCGCAGCCGCCGGGCGGAAGCGCGGCTCCACCGGCCCCCAGCCGGGGAGCGGCGCGAGGACGGGGTACGTCGCCGCCACGCACCGGAGCCACGGCGGCGGCGCCGCGAGCCAGTCCGCGAGCAGCAGCCCGCCGCCGGAGAAGAACCAGAGCGCGACACGCTCCCCGTCGACGCGCGGGTGGGCCCGTACGCGGGCGACCGCCTCGGCGACGTCCCCGGCGGCGCGGGCGTAGTCGGTCAGCCCGTGCAGCCGGTGGTCCACCGTGACGCCGACGGCCCCCAGGCTCGCCAGGTACCGCCCGTAACCGGTGAAGACCGGCCAGTCGCGCGGGGTGGGGCGGGTGCCGGCGGGCAGGGGGCCGCCGTGGACGAGGACGACCGCCGGGCGGGGCTCCTCGGCCCGGGGGAAGTACAGGGTGGTGCGGTCGGTACGTTCCCGGCCCCCGCCCGGCGCGTCCGCCGGAACGTCGAGGAGGAAGCGGCGCAGATGCGCGGGGCGTGCGCCCTTCTTCGCGGTCACCCGGTGCCCCTCGTCGGCCGCCGCCCGCAGGAGTACGCCGGCCAGCGCGTCCGGGACGGAGAGCATCGGCCAGTGACCGGTGTCCAGTTCGAAGAAGCCCACCTCGGGCCGGGCCAGCGCCTCGGAGCCCGGCAGTCCGTTCTCCACCAGCGTCTCGACCAGGGCGATGCCCGATCCGTTGGCGGTGCAGAAGATCCCGGTGGCCGGCAGCGCGGCGAGCGCGTCCGCGTGCGGCAGCCGCAGCGGCCGGGTGAGCGTGCCCAGCGGCTGAGGCGCGGCGAGCCGGGCCAGCCGTGCGAGCGCCGCCTCGGGGACGCCGTCCGTACCGCCCCAGCGCTCCGGCTCGTCCGGCGGCGGCGGGAGAACCCGCCAGTCGTCCCCGTCGCCGCCCTCTCTCCCCGCCGCCACCCGGTCGCGGACCGTCCGGTCGGGGGCGAGCGCGAGCGCCGTGTCGCCGTCCCGGGGCAGACCCGCGTCGAGGTGGACGATCCGGGCGACCCGCTCCGTACGCCGGTCGGCGGCGCCGAGCACCGGGTGGATGCCGTAACAGTGCCCGACCAGCACCAGGTCCCCCGGGCTCTCCGCCGCGGGGATGGAGTCGATCAGGTCCACCAGGTCCTGGACGTGCGTCTCCAGATCCGTGTCCGGGCCCGCGGCACGGCGGCGCTCGCCCATGCCCGTGAGCGTCGCCGCGTACACCTCGGATCCGGCCGCCCGGAGCGGCGCGGCCACCTCGTCCCACACCCAGCCACCGGTATGGCTCCCCGACACCAGCACGAACGTCGCCATGACCACCGCTCCTCCGATCGGTCCGCAGCGGCCCCCCGGGCCGCTTCCCGTACACCGGTACCGTAGGAACTCCCCCTGAGGGAGGTTCAAGAGGTGGACGACTCCCCGTGGAGCATCGGCGAACTGGCCCGGCGGGCGGGCGTCACCGTGAAGACCGTCCGCTTCTACTCCGACCGCGGTCTGCTGCCGGAGGCCGCCCGCAGCTCAGGGGGCCACCGCCGGTACGGCCCCGAGGCGCTGGACCGGCTCCGTCTGATCCGCTCGCTGCGCGCCCTCGACCTGCCGGTCCCCGACGTGGGCCGGGTCCTCGTGGAGGAGTCCGCGCTGGAGGACGTCGTCGCCGGGCGGCTGCGGGAGGTCGGCTCGCGGCTGACCGCGCTGCGCTGGCAGGAGGCCGCGCTCCAGTCGCTCCGCAACTGCCCCGTCGGGGAACGCGCCGAACGGCTGCGCCTCGTCGGCGCCGTGACCACCCCGCCCGGCACCACCGCGCTCGCCCGCTTCTGGCGCCGTGAACTGCCCGCGCGGCTGCCGGCCCGGCTGCGCGCCTCCATCGTGGACGCGGCGGTCCCCCCGCTCCCCCGGGATCCGACACCCGCCCAGGTCCTGGTCCTCGCCCGGCTGCACGCGCTCGTCACCGACGCGAGGCCGCCCGTCGACCACTGGCGCTCCCCGGCCGGGGGGGGCGGCGGGGGGGGCCGCCCGCCACAACGGGCCCCGCGCCCCCGCGCGCGCCCCCCCCCCGGCGCCCGCGGGGGGGGCGGCGGGGGGTCGGCCACTCCGGGCGCGCCGGGCCGC
>NZ_JBHZDA010000062.1:13029-32748 GCF_042755665.1 Streptomyces sp. NPDC059142 | reverse complement strand
AGCCCGCGCCCGACACCTCCGCGCGCCCGCCCGCCCACCACTGCGCCACCCCGCCCCCCCCAACCAGGCCCGCCGGCCCCGACGAGGAGGTGCGCCCCGCCGTCCTCTTCGAGGGACTCGGCGAGGCGTTCGACCTGGCCTCGGCCGAACTGCGGGCCCGGCGGCGGCCGTACGGGGGCGACGCGCTCGACTGCTTCGTCGCCGCCCACGCCCGTACGTACGGCGCGCGGGACACCCCCGTCTTCCGGCAGCGGCTCCGCGTCCTGCTCACCGTGACCGCCGATCCGGTGCTCGACCGCTACTGGGCGCTCAGCGGCGAACTGTCCGGCCCGCTCGAACCGACCCTCGGCGCCGCCCAGGAGTGGCTGCGCGCGGCCCTGGAGGCGGAGCCGGGGCCGCCGGAACCGGCCCTTCCCGGCGCGCGGGGCTGACGGCGGGCGCCGAGCGCATCGCGCTCACCGGGCGGTCCGGGCTCCACCGAGGAGTGGATACGGTAAATCCCATGACCCCGGCGTGAAAACAATGTGTTGCCGGTGTGCCGCAACCACCAACGACCTGCGGATACCTGACATTTGCAGCGTTGCAGCGTCGGCTCGATTCTGCGTAGCATTCGTCACCGACGGAATCCGGCTACGATCCCGTCACGCGCCGATGGCCACCGCTGTCCGCCGGACGCCGAGCGCCGAAGGCCGCCCACGGCCGCGGAGCGGAATGAAACCCGGAGGGAATACCGGGGAAACAGCTCATTCACCACGCTCACCCCCACACGCACGAATTGAGCGCAAGGCAGGCACGTGAAATTCACGACGATGGACGAGTTGGACGCGACGCCGGGGCTGCTCACCGTCTGGCGGGCCGTGCCGCGGGGTGCGCCGGTGGGGGCGGGCGAGGCGGGGTGGGTGGCCGACGGGCGCGCCGCCTCGTACGTGCAGGAGGCCCATATCGTCGGCGCGTTGGCGGGCGGGCGCGGGGCCGAGCGGGCTCCGGCCTGGCTGGCCAGCGCTTTTGAGCTGCCGGGGGCCGATGCGGAGGCGCTGGAGAGGGCGTTGCTCGCGTGGATCGACCGGCACGAGTCGCTGCGCAGCCGGCTCGTACCGGCGGACGGCAGGGGCCCGGACGGGCTGCGGCGCGTGACCCTGCCGGCCGGGGGTGTGGCGCTGCGGCGCGACGTCGAGGGGCGCTTCGAAAGCGGGAAGCTGCTCGCCTCCCGTATTGAGGAAGTGTTCGACGCGGAGACCGATCCGCTCGCCTGGCCGTCATTCGTGTTCGCCACCGTCGAGCACACCGACGGGCTCACGCTGTATCTCGGCTTCGACCACTCGAATGTGGACGGATATTCCATCCTGCTCATCGCGCATGAAATTCGGGAGCTGTATACGGCGGCCACCCCGGGAACTCCTGCGGAGCTCAACGAGGTCGGGAGTTATCTCGACTTCGCCGACACCGAGCGCGCCTACGCGGCGCTCGTGCACGACGAGCACGAGGCCGTCGTCCGGTGGCGGGAATTCCTCGGTTCCGGGGGCGGCAGGCTGCCCGAATTCCCCCTCGCGGCGGGTGGCGGTCCGGGCGTCCCGGATCCGACCGCCGAGGCCCCGGGGGAGCAGCTCGGCGGGTGCGACTGGCTGCTGGACGCCTCCACCGCCCAGGCTTTCCAGAGCGCCTGCCGCGACCACGGCGGCAACTTCCTCACCGGGGTCCTCGCCTGCCTCGCCCTCGTGAGCCGCGAGGAGGGCGGAGCGGGCGCGGAGGACGCGGAGAACGCGGAGCCGGGCCGGCGGGGGCGGGCGCACGGCGAGTTCCGGGCCCTCACCCCGTTCCACACGCGGAGCGACGCGCGGTGGACGCACTCCGTCGGCTGGTACGTCGGCGTGGCGCCGCTGCGGGTCCCCGTACTCGGCGACGACACCTTCGCCGATGTGCTGCCCGCCGCGTCCGCCGCGCTCGACGGGGCCTCGGAGATGGCGGCGATACCGTTCCCCCGGGTCTCCGAACTGCTCGGGAAGCGGCTGCGGCCACGGTTCGTCGTCTCGTACATGGACATGCGCAGGACCCCGGGCGCACGCCAGTGGGGCGCGTGGAGGGCGGCGGCGCTGCGCAGCCGCTGCCTCGACCCCGACGAGGTGTACCTGTGGATCAACCGCACGTACGAGGGCGTCTACGTGAGCTTCCGCCACCCCGCCACCGAGCACGCCCGGCTCGCCGTCTCCCGCCTCGTCGCCGGGACCGGACGGCTGATGGACCGTGTCGCGGGTGCGGGTGCGCCCGGCCGACCGGTCGACATGAACGATGTTCTTCTGCGGGACCTCGTGCCCGCCCGGCAGCAGGAGCCCGCCCCGTGTTGATGACCCCTCTTCTCGAACTCTCGCCCGAACCGGGTGAGTTGGTGCGCTTCCAGGTGCCCGGCGCCGACACGGCCGCCTCGCTCGTCTCGCCCGTGCCGGCCAGTTACGTCCAGGAGAACCACGTACGGCGGCTGCTCGCCAACCGCGCCGCGGGCCGGCCCCAGTCCGCGTGGGTCGGGATCATGTACGACGTGCCGGGGCGGCTCGACACCGGCGCCATGGCCGCCGCGCTGAACCGGTGGGTGCTGCGGCATCCGACCCTGCTCACCTGGTTCTCCCTCCAGGAGGGCGAGGGCGGTGGCGGGATCGTGCGCCACGCCGTCGATCCGTCCGCCGTCGCGGTGGAGGCGGAGGCCCTCGGGACGTACGACTCCCCCGACGAGATCCGCGACTGGCTGCTGGACCTCTTCGACACCGGCACGGATCCGCTGAACTGGCCGCCGTTCGTGGTGGGTTCGGTCGTACGGGACGATGTCTCGACCGTCTACTACGCCGTCGACCACTGCCACAGCGACGGCCTCTCCGCGCTCCTCGTCTTCAACGAGCTGCGCGCGCTGTACGAGGCGGAGACCGGCGGGACGGCCGCGGAGCTGCCCCCGGCCGGCAGTTACGTCGACTTCTGCGCCCTGGAGCGGGAGCGCTCCGCGCTGCTGACGGCCCGATCGCCCGAGGTGCTCCGCTGGCTGGAGTTCTTCCGCGCGGGACCGCCCCCCACCTTCCCGCTGGACCTGGGCACCGAGCCGGGCGCGGCCCATCCGAAGCTCTCGCTCTCCCTCGATCTGCTCGACGCCGGGGAGACGGACGCCTTCGCCAAGGTCTGCCGGACGCACGGCGCCGGGTTCTCCGCCGGGGTGCTCGCGGCGCTCGGCATCAGCGGGTACGAGCTGGGCGGGCACCGTACGTACCGGGCGCTCTCCGTCGTGCACACCCGGGACGAGCCGCGCTGGCTGCTGTCCCAGGGGTGGTTCATCAATCTGGTGCCCGTCGAGTTCCCCGTCGCCCCGGACGGCGCCGAACCGGCGCTCGCCGATGTGCTGACCGGCGCGCGGACCGCGTTCGCGCGGGCGCGCGAGCTGGCGGGGGTCTCCCCGATGCGCGTCGCCGAGCTGGTGCCGGGGCTCGCCGTGCAGCCGGGCGCCGGGACCGTGCTGCCCATGGTGTCCTACGTCGACCTGCGCCACGCGCCCGGTTCGCAGGACTGGGCGGAGGCGAACTGCCACGGTCTGGCCGGGCCCGGGACCAGCACGGACGTACCGATCTGGGTGAACCGCCTCTGGGACCGTACGTACGTCAAGGTCACCTACCCGGACACGGCCGCCGCCCGCGCGAACGTGCCGCGCTTCCTGGAGCGGCTGCGGGACGTGCTGCGCGAGATCGCCCGGAGCGGCGCGTACCCGGTGCGGACCACGGAGGACTGATTCCGTGCGCGTCACGACGATGGACCGGTACGAGCCCGCGCCCGGCCGGGTGGTCGAGTTCGTACCGGCCCCCGCGACGCTCCGCGCGGCGGACGGCGCCCCGCCCGTCCCCGTACCGCCGTCCGTCAACCAGCGTTTCCATCTCGCCGCCGCCGAGCACGCCGAGGAGGGCGCCGGGCACTGGCTGGCCTGCGCCTTCGACCTCCCGGACGGCCCCGTCGACCTGACCGCGCTGCGGATCGCGTTCGAGGGGTGGGGGCGGCGCCACGAGACGCTGCGCAGCGGTTTCCGCGCCCCGGCCGCCGACCCCGGGAGATTCGTGGTGGGCGCCGCCGCGTACCGGCTGGTCGCGCGCGACGCCGGGACGTACCCGAGCGGCGCGGACGTACGGGAGTGGCTGACGCGGCGGCTCGGCGCGGCCTGCCGGCCGCTGAACTGGCCCTCGTACCTCTTCGCCGTGGTGGTGCGGCCCGGCGGCGCGACCGTCTACTGCGGGTTCGACCACTGCAACGCCGACGCCTACTCGCTGGCCGTCGCCGTGCGGGAGATCCGCGAGAGCTACGCCGGAGCCGCCGGCGCGCTGCCCGCCACCGGCAGCTTCGTCGACCACTGCGCCGAGGAGGCCGAGCGGGTGTCGGCGCGGACGGTGGACGCGGGCGACCCCCGGGCGCGCGGCTGGGCGGCGTTCTTCGCCGGCTGCGACGGCACGACGCCCGCCTTCCCGCTCCCCCTCGGCGTACCGCCGGGCGCGCGCGCCCCGCAGGGGACGGACTCCCGCCGGCTGCTCGACGCGGCGGGGGCGGACGCGTTCGAGGCGCGCTGCCGGGCGGCCGGGGGCAGCGCCTTCACCGGGGTGCTCACCGCCGTCGCCCTGGCCGCGCGCGGGCTCGGCGGCGGGGACGTCCTGCGGCTCTGCACACCGCTCCACACCCGGTACGAGGAGCGGTGGACGCACGCGGTCGGCTGGTTCACGACGATCGCCCCGCTCACCCTGGACATCACCGGCGTACGCGGGATCGAGGACGGCGTGCGCGGCGCGCGGGAGGCGTTCCGGGCCGCGCGGGCGCTGGCCGAGGTGCCCTTCGCGCAGGTGCTGCCGGCGCTGGGCGGGGTCTTCCGGCGCACCCGTGACGACGTGTTCATGGTGTCGTACGTCGACTACCGGCGGCTGCCCGGCTCGGAGCACCACCGGGCGGCCCGTGCCCATCACATCAGCAGCGTGACCACGGCCGACGACGCGCAGTTCTGGTTCTCCCGGACGCACGAGGGGCTGTTCCTGCGCTCCCGCTTCCCGGCCACACCGGCCGCCGGGGCGGTGGTCACGGGGTTCGCCGACGCCGTCGGGGAGACGCTGGCCCGGCCCTGAGCACGACGGCGTACAGCCGCCGCGACGGTCACGGAGCGTAGAGTCCTTGGGGTCCGGCGGCCGCCGGACGGTTCGGAGGAGACCGCGGTACGCGGGCGTGCCTCCTCCACCGCGGAGGGCCCGGCCCGGGAACCGGTGGCGGGCAAGGCACCGATCGGGGCGTGTCGCTGTCTTCCTGTACGGGAGCTGTCGTCCCGTACAGGAGTTGTCGTCCCGCACGGGAACCGTCGTCCCGTACGGAAGCTGTCTCCCCGTAAGGGAGCTGTCTCCCCGTAAGGGAAGGGCGACGCCTCACCACGGCGCGCGCCACGCCCCAGCCCACCGAGACCGCGAGAACGGGACCGACCTCATGCACGGAACCAGCCTCGCCCCGACCGGCCCAGGCGGGGCCGGCGCAGGGGCCGGCCAGGCGCCGCAGGACCCCATACCCGGGCCGGCCCCGCGCCGGCCCCTGCGCGAGCACGTCCGCGGGTTGACGCGCGACCCGGGCGCCGCGGCCCCGTACGCCCTCGCGCTCGCCCTGTTCTGCGCGTACGCCACCCTCACCGTCTGCCGCTACCGCCTGATGGCGTCCGCCTCCTGGGACCTGGGCATCTTCGAGCAGGCCGTACGGGGGTACGCGGAGCTGCGCGCGCCGATCGCCGACATCAAGGGACGCGGCACCCACATACTCGGCGACCACTTCAGCCCCGTGACCGCGCTCCTCGCGCCCGTGTACCGGGTCTTCCCGACCCCCGTCACCCTGCTGATCGCCCAGGCCGCGCTCTTCGCGCTCTCCGCCGTCCCCGTCACCCGCGCCGCGAGCCGGCTCCTCGGCCGGCGCCCCGGGCTCGCGCTCGGCGTCGCGTACGGCCTGTCGTGGGGGCTCCAGCGCGCGATCGCCGTGGACTTCCACGAGATCGCCTTCGCCGTCCCGCTGATCGCCTTCTCCCTCGAAGCGCTGCTCGCGCACCGCTGGCGGGCCGCCCTGTGGTGGGCCGTCCCGCTGCTGCTGGTGAAGGAGGACCTGGGGCTGACCGCCGCCGCGCTCGCGGTGCTCGTGGCGGTACGCGCCCGGCGCACGCCCGAGGCTTCCCGGGTCGTCCGGCACGCCCTCGGGGTCGCGGCGCTCACCGCGCTCGCCGCGGTCCTCACCTTCACCGTCGTCATCCCGGCCTTCAACACGGCCGACACCTACGACTACTGGGCCAAGATGGGCGGCGGCAGCGGTCCGCTGGACGGCGCCGACATCAAGTTCCGGACGCTGCTGTGGCTGCTGCTGCCGACCACCGGGCTCCTCGCGCTGCGCTCCCCGCTGCTGCTCGCCGCCGTGCCCACCCTCGGCTGGCGGTTCCTCTCCTCGGAGGAGCACTACTGGGGCACCGCCTGGCACTACAGCGCCGTCCTGATGCCCGTCGTCACCCTGGCGCTCGCGGACGCGTGCGCGGGCGTGCGCCGCGCCTCGCGCGCCCGCCCGTGGGTGCGTTCGTACGCGTACCACCTGCCCCCCGCGGTCGCCGCCGCCGCGCTCGCCCTCACACCGTCGCTGCCGCTCTCGGCGCTGACCGAACCCGCCGCGTACACGGTGACCGACGAGGTCAGAGCGGTGGAGGCGCTGCTGGAGCGGATCCCCGACGGGGCGGACGTCGAGGCCAACACCGCCCCGATCAGCCGTCTCACCTCGCGCTGCCGGGTCTTCTGGCTGGGCAACACGCGAGGCCTCACACCGGACTTCATCGCGCTCGACAACCGGCGCGCCCCGGGCCGCGACACGCTGGCGTACGCGCGACAGCTTCACCCGAAGGCGGCGTACCGGATCGCCGGGGAGGCGGGCGGGTTCGTGCTGCTGGAGCTACGGTCGTGACATGACGGCCGGGCGCTCCGCCGTCGTTCCACCGTGGGACGTCGCGGAACGACGCGGAACGACGCGGGCACAGGCGGGCGCGGGCAGGACGAGAGCGGAGGCGAGGGGCGCGATGACGCGGACGCCGTCGGAGCAACGGCCACGGCCACGGATCGTCGAGAAGGCCGAGCCAGGACCCTACCCGGGCGCGCGGACGTCCCCGCCCCGGGTCTGGTACACCTCGTACGGTTCCAACACGCATCTCGGGCGGCTCGCCCACTACATCGGCGGCGGGCGCCCGTCCGGCGCCTCGCGCGGTCACCCCGGGTGCCGGGACCGCCGTCCGCCCGCCGCCTCCGTCCCCGTCGAGCTGGCCGGCGCGCTGTACTTCGCCACCGAGTCGGACCTGTGGGGCGGCGGGCGCGCCTTCTACGACCCGGACGCCCCCGGCCGGGTCCTCGCCCGCGCGCATCTGGTCACCGTGGGCCAGTTCTCGGACATCGCCGCGCAGGAGATGTACCGGGAGCCGGGCACCGATCTCGATCTGACGCGGGCGCTGACCACCGGCCGGCAGACGGTCGGCGACGGGCGGTACGAGACGCTGGTCCGGCCGGGCACGCTGGAGGGCCTGCCGGTCCTCACCTTCACCGCGCCCTGGCATCTGCACGACGTCCCGTGGAACCCGCCCTCCGCCGCCTACCTCGCCCATCTGTACGCGGGGCTGCGGGAGACGGGCGCCTGGGACCCGGCCACGGTCGCGGCGTACCTGGCGGGCCGCCCCGGCGCGGCCGGGCACTGGAGCGCGGCGGAGGTGACGGCGCTGGGGGCCGTCACCTGACGGCGTCAGGCGTCGTGCGTCAGGCATCGGGCATCAGGCGTCAGCAGGCTCCGGACCCTGCTCCTGCTCCTGCTCCTGCTCCTGCCGCGCCCCCTCCGCCAGCAGCCGCAGCAGCCGCTCCACCTCCCCGGCCATCGCGTCCCGCCCCGGGCCCAGATAGCGGCGCGGGTCGACGGTCTCCGGGCGGGCGGCGAGCCGCTCCCGTACCTCGCCCGTGAAGACCCCGTTGAGATGCGTCGAGATATTGATCTTGCGCATCCCGGCGTCCACGGCCGCCACCAGCGTGCGGTCGTCCACCCCCGACGAGCCGTGCAGCACCAGCGGTACGGGCACCGCCGCGTGCAGCTCCGCGATGAGCGCGAGATCCAGCGCCGCCGTACGCCGGGTCATCTGGTGCGCGGTGCCCACCGCGACGGCCAGCGCGTCCACGCCCGTGTCGGCCACGAACCGGGCCGCCTCGTCCGGGTCGGTCCGCACCCCCGGCGTGTGGGCGCTCTCCCCCGCGCCGTCCCCGGACCCGTCCTTGCCGCCGACGGCGCCGAGTTCGGCCTCGACCCACACCCCGTGGTCGTGGCACCAGCGGGTGATCTCCCGGGTGCGGAAGACGTTCTCCTCCCAGGGCAGCAGGGAGCCGTCGTACATGACGGAGGTGAAGCCGCGCCGTACCGCCTCCTTGACCAGTTCGGTGCTGGTGGCATGGTCGAGATGGAGCCCCACGGGGACCGCGGAGTCCGCGACCGCCGCGTGCGCGGCGGCGGCGAGCGGGCCGAGGGCGCCCCGGTAGGCGACGGCGTTCTCGCTGATCTGCACGATGACGGGCAGGGCCGCCCGGTCCGCGCCCGCGAGGATGGCTTCGAGCTGTTCGAGCAGGGCGACGTTGAACGCACCGACGCCGTGCGCGGTGCGGGCGACCAGCTTGCCGGTGGGGGTCAGAGGCATGGTTCCAGTTCCTGAGAGTTACGGCGGGTGAAAGGGACCGGCGGACCGGACCGGGCCGGAGGAGGTCCGCGGGCCGGAGGAGGTCCGCAGGCCGGAGGAGGTCCTTGGGCCGGAGGAGGTCCGTGGGTCAGAGGAGGTCCGTGGCCCTCAGCGACGGCTGGAGGAGATCGCCGTGGGCCCGCACCATGGCGTCGCACAGCTCCCAGATCCGCTCCACGGGCAGAGCCGCCGCGGTCGCCGGGTCCGTCATGGCGGCCTGCCGCACCGCGCGCGGGTCGTCCTCCAGCGCGGCCCTGACCACCAGGTCGTTCATGCTCAGGTAGGTGCGGTTGAGCGCGGCGCACTGGGCGGGGAGCGCGCCGATCCTGGTGGGCTGCACGCCCGACGCGTCGACCAGGCACGGCACTTCGACGGTGCCGCTCGCGGGCAGGTTCTCGATCAGCCCGCGGTTGGGGACGTTGCCGTAGACGGTGCGGGGGGTGCCGGTGGTGATGCTGTGGATGATCTGGGGCGCGTACTCCATCGTGGCCTCGACGTCGAGCGGGGTCCCGGCCGCCAGCGCGTCGCGGGTCTTCTCGTACAGGGCGACGTTCTCCTCGACGATCCCCAGGTACGCGCCGACGGGCAGCCGCAGCCGCTCGATCTCGCTGTCGTGGTGGAGGTACCAGGGCACGTACTCGGAGGAGTGCTCGCTCGTCTCGGTCGGGTAGTAGCCGAGCCGCCGGTACATGTCGACGCGCACCCGGCGGCGCAACTGGGGGTCGGAGGCGATGAGTTCGTCGAGCCGGGGGTAGAGGTCCGTGCCGTTGTGCTCGAACCGCAGCATCCACGCCTGGTGGTTGACCCCGGCGGCGCGGTACGTGACCTCCTGGTACGGGACGTCGAGCAGCGCGGACAGATCGCGCAGCGTCCAGTAGACGGAGTGGCACAGGCCCACGACCCGGGTCAGTCCGGTGGCGGCGGTGAGGTACTGGACGTTCATCGCCATGGGGTTGGTGTAGTTGAGCAGCCAGGCGTCGGGGCACAGCTCCGCGATGTCCGCGCCGAGCGCCTTCAGCAGGGGGAAGGTGCGCAGCGCGCGGAAGATGCCGCCGACGCCGAGGGTGTCGCCGATGGTCTGGCGCACACCGAAGGCGGCCGGTACGTCGAAGTCCGTACGGGTCGACGCGCCCATGCCGACCTGGACGATGTTGATGACGAAGTCGGCGCCGGCCAGGGCGGCGCGGCGGTCGGCGTGCGCGCTGACGGTGACGTACGGGGCGGCCCCGGCCCGGTCGGCGATGTGGCGGGCCGCGCCCTCGGCGGTGGCCAGCCGCTCCGGGTCGATGTCGTGCAGGGCGATGTGCAGGTCGCGGAGGTCGGGGAAGGCGAAGAGGTCCGTCAGGAGCCCCTGGGTGAAGACGACGCTTCCGGCGCCGATGAAGGCGATCTTCGTGGTGGTCATGACACGTTCTTTCGGTCGCGGGTGGAGACAGGTGGATCGGCCGGGAGCGCGGCGCACGCCTCGTCCCAGGTGGGCTGCGCGGGGGTGCCCCCGTATGCCCGGGTGGACAGGGCCCCGCAGACGGCGGCGAGTTCGAGGGCGTCGGGCAGCGCGCGGGCGGCCAGCATCGCGGCGACGAACCCCGCGTCGAAGCTGTCGCCCGCACCGACCGTGTCCAGCGGCTCGGCGGGGATGCCGGGGGTACGGAAGACGGCGCGGCCGTCGTGCACGAGGGCGCCGTCGGCCCCGTCCTTGACGGCCACCAGCGGCCCTCGGGAGGCGAGCAGACGCGCCGCCTCCGCTACGGGGGCGTCCTCGGGGAGCCCGGCCAGCGCACGGGCCTCGCGGGCGTTCGGCAGCAGGAAGTCGGTGACGGCGAGCACCGCCCCGAGCCCCCCGGAGCCGTCGGAGTCCCAGGTCCCCGCCGGGTCGTCGTTGGTGTCCAGCGAGGTGGTGGCCCCGTGCGCGCGCGCCGTACGGAAGAGCGCGGGCAGCGCCCCGGCCAGCTTCGGCAGCAGGAAGTACGAGGCGGCGTGCACATGGCGGCTGTCGCCGAGCAGCGCCTCGGGCACGTCGTCGGCGCCGGTGGCGGTGAGGGTGCCGGGCGCGGTGAGGATCGTACGGTCGCCGTCGCCGCGCGTGACCACGACGGTCAGCGGCGTCGAGAGGGTGGGGTCGAACCGTACGGCGCCGGTGTCGACGCCCCGCGCGGTGAGCGCCGCCACGACGAACCGGCCCGCCTCGTCGTCCCCGACGCGCCCGGCGAAGGCGACCTTGAGGCCGAGGCGCGCGGCGCCGCACGCCATGATCGCGGCGGAGCCGCCGAGGGTCAGCAGGCCGGTGTCGACGAGTTGTTCGCGCTGGCCGAAGGCGAGGGGCGCGTCGAGCGGCCCGAGGACGATGTCGGGGTTGGCGTCCCCGACGACCAGCAGATCGAAGGCGTGCGACGGGGAGGCGGACGAGGCCGTGGCGGGCGAGGTGGAGGTGAAGGTCGAGGCGGACGAGGCCGTGGCGGGCGAGGTCGAGGTGGAGGTCGTGGCGGGCGACGGGGAGACGGGAGAGGTCGAGGTGGAGACGGGCGAGGTCGACGCGGGCGAGGTGTGTGGCGCGGGAGAGGTGTGCGGCATCCGGCTTCCCTGAAGTGCGGAGACATGGTGGGAGACGTGGGCGGCGGGGCGGGCGGGGGCGTGGACCGCGGGGCGGTGCGGCCTCATCGCCGTCTCATCCCTTGAGCCCCGAGGAGGTGATGGACTGGACGAACGACTTCTGCGCGAAGAGGAAGGCGAGCAGCACCGGCAGCACGGTGATCACGTTGCCCGCCATGACCGCCGCCCACTGGGTGTGGTGCAGGCCCTGGAAGGTCGTCAGCCCGAGTTGCAGCGTGTACTGCGTGTCGTGGTTGATGGCGATCAGCGGCCAGGTCAGGTCGTTCCAGGTGGTCAGGAAGGTCAGTACCGCCACGGTGCTCAGCGCGGGCCGCGACATCGGCAGCACGATGAGGAACAGCACGCGCAGCCGTGAACAGCCGTCCATCCAGGCGGCCTCCTCCAGCTCCCTGGGCAGGGAGAGGAAGAACTGCCGCAGCAGGAACACCGCGAACGGCGTGACCAGCGAGGGCACGATCAGCGCGCCGAGGGTGTCGATCAGTCCGAGGCGCTTCATGACCAGGAAGGTGGGGATCATCGTGAGCTGGAACGGGATCGCCATCGTCGCCAGCATCAGCCCCATCAGCAGCCGGGACCCGGCGAACCGCATCCGGGCGAACGCGTACCCGCCGAGCGCGCCGAAGACCAGGTTGGACGTGACGGCCACGGCCGAGACGATCAGCGAGTTGGCGAACCAGCGGGGGAACATCGCGTTGCCGAGGACGTAGCGGTAGCCGCCGAGGTCGATCCCCGAGGGCCACAGGGCCGGCGGGAAGCGGTTGATCTCGGCGTTGCTCATCACGGAGCTGAGCACCAGCCAGACCAGCGGGATCGCGAAGACCAGCGCGAGCGGGGCGAGCAGCAGGTGCCAGGCGCTGAAGGGCAGCCACGACCGGCCCCGGGGGCGCGGTGCGGACGGCCCGGCGGGGACGGGTGCGGACGCGGACGAGGACGTGCTGGTGACCGTCACCGGGCAGCTCCTTCGACGGATACGGGGCGTACGGAACGGCGCCGTACCAGCCGCAGCCCCACGGTGACCACGCCCAGCGCCACGGCGAGCACATAGGCCGCCGCCGCGCCGTAACCGGCCGTGAAGTTCTTGAACGCCTGCTCCCAGATGAAGTAGACGATCACGGTGGTGGAGCCGAGCGGCCCGCCCTTGGTCGTCACGTACACCAGGTCGAAGACCTGGAGGGCGTTGATGGTCTGCCACACCAGCAGGAACGCGCTCACCGGTGTCAGCGCGGGGAGTTTGACGTGCCGCAGCAGGTGCCACCGCCCGGCGCCGTCCAGCCGCGCCGCCTCGATCAGCGACGGCTCCACGTCCTGGAGGGCGGCGAGATAGACGACGACGCAGAAGCCCGTACCGCTCCAGAGCGAGATCGCCACCAGCACCAGCAGCGCCTGCCCCGGGTCCGAGAGAAAGCCCTGGGGGGAGACGCCGAGCGTGTGCAGTACGGAGTTGGCGACACCGAACTCCGGGTCGAGGATGAAGGAGAACAGCACGCCCTGGGCGGTCGCCGAGATGACGAACGGCACGAAGATCAGGGTCCGGTAGAGACCCACGAAGCGGATGCGCCGGTTCAGTACGAGGGCGAGCAGCAGCCCGAGCCCGATGGAGAGCGGCACGTACAGCGCCGTGTAGAGCAGGGTGTTCTTCACGGCCTGGGCGAAGTGCGGATCCATGCGCAGAGCGCGGTAGTTGTCGAGGCCCACCCAGCGGCTGGGGGTGACCAGGTCGTCCGCCTGGAAGGAGAGCAGGAACGACCAGCCGACGGGGACGATGCTCAGCCCGAGGATGATCAGGACGGCGGGCGCGATGAACGCCCAGGCGGTGGCGGACTCGCCCCGGCGCAGCGGCGAGCCGCCGGTACGGAGCGGGCGGGGCCCGGCGGGACCGGCCGGGGCCGGGCCGGGATCCTTCCCCCGGGTACGGCGGTCCCGGGCGGCGGCGGTACCACGGCCGGGGTCGGGGTCGGGGAGCGTGAGCGGGGCGGGCAGTCGCGGCATGACGGTTCTCCTGAGCGCGGTGGGCGCGGGCTGCGCGGTCGACGCCGGGTACGCGGCCGACGCTGGTCACGGGCAGCGCCGTTCAGGCGGGCGAGCCGTGCGCGGGGATCGCGGTGGAGGCGGGGGAGGCAGGGGTCGTGGTGGTCGCGGCGCGGACGGTCAACGCGGTATGAGCAGCGCCGCGTCGGCCTCCCGCGCGCACCGGCGCAGCGCCTCGGCCGGAGTGCTCCTGCCGAGGAGCACGGCGGCGATCGCCTGCCCGAGCGCCTGCGAGATCTGCGGATACGCGGGGTGCGCCGGGCGCACCCGGGCGGCGTCGAGCGCCCGGGTGAACACCGAGAGCCCCTCGGTCTCCGCGTCCTGCGCGCGCCAGGCGGGCAGCGCCGCGGTCGGCCTGCTCAGCGGCAGACTGCCCGCCTGGATGTCCCAGCGCACGTCCTGGGCCGGCTCCATCAGCCAGCTCAGAAAGGTGCGGGCGGCCCGTACCCGGGCGGCGCCGTTGTCGAAGACCGTCCAGGTGTCGGGCCCCGAAATGGTCATCGGACGACGGCTGTAGCTGGGCAGCGGGACGACGTGGTACTCCACCTCCGCCTCCCGGATGTCGGGAAGCTGCCACGGCCCGGTGACGACCATGCCCATCCGCCCGGAGAGGAAGACCTGGTACATCTGCTCGCTGCCGGGCTTGGGGTCGACGTACACGCTCCGCGACCTGGCGAGCGTGTCCACCGTCTCCAGCGCCCGTACGCCGGTCTTCGCGAAACCGATCGACCTGCCGTCCGGCGCGATGACCTCTCCCCCGAGGTCCCACACCATGGGCCACAGCCGCCACACCGTGTCCTCGTCCCCCACACCCGGCCAGCCGGTGCCGAAGACGGAGCGCCGCCGGTCGGTGAGGCGCGCCGCGGTGTCGGTGAACTCCTGCCAGGTCCAGCCGGCTTCGGGCAGCGGCAGCCCGGCGTCGCGGAAGAGCTTCTTGTTGCAGACGACGGCGAGCGAGTCGATCAGTGCGGGGGCCGCCCGTACCCGCCCGTTGACGGTGACGGCGTCCCGCGCGGGCGTCCAGTAGTCGTCCCACGGGACGGATCCCGAGCGGACGGTACCGGTCAGGTCGACCACCGAGGGGCTGCGGGCGACGCTGGCGAGGTCCGAGCCGAAGACGTACGCGATGTCGGGGAAGGAACCGGACGCGAGCGCCGCGGTGATCTTCTGGAGCATCGCGTCGGCGAGGACACCGCCGCCGGGGCTGACCCGGATCCCGGGGTGGGTCCGGTTGAACTCCCGTACCAGCGCCTCGATCGTGGCGCGGCCGGAGTCGGTCTGGCCGTGCCACAGCTCCACCGTGACCCGGCCGTCGGCGCCGACACCGTCCGCCGCGCCCGCGCCGCACCCGCAGAGCACGGCCGACGCGGCGGCGCCGAGCGCCAGTCCGGAGCCCCCGCGGAGCATCCCGCGACGGGACATACGGGGCATGCGGGAGTCCGCGGCCATGTCTACCTCCCTGGAAGGCGTGCGGCACGCGGTGCCGTACGCCGAAGCCTGTTCACCGAAGGGCCCTGCGCGTCGCGGGCCGGCGGGGCCTCATCACCGAGCGTCGGCGGGCCTCGTCACCATGGGCCGCCGGCCTCCGTCACCGAAGGCCGGCGGGGCGGGGCCCCGGACGAGCGGGGCCCCGGACGGGAGGTGGCGCGTCAGCAGGTCTGGCGGAGGTAGCCGCTGCTGCCGATCGGGGAGACGCCCAGGTCCCTGCGGACGATGGACAGCTTGTCCTTCCACCCCTTGCAGGCGGTCGAGAGCCCCTTCGAGGTGTACTCGATGACGATGACGTTGTTGCCGAAGTGGTCGGTGTACGAGTCGCACTCGGTCCACTCACCGCACTCCTCCGCGATGGCGAAGTCGAGCCCGGTGGTGGAGCGGTACTCGGCGAGGTCGGCGGTGTTCTTCTGCGCGATCGCCAGGCCCTTCGCGTGCGCGTGGGCGGAGAGCTTGCTGATGTACGCCATGGCGGCGTCGGTGCCGAACTTGCCCCGGCTGCGGTCGTAGCTGTCGTAGTTGTCGGGCTCGACCGCCTGGAAGCCCTTGGCCGCGCAGCCGTCGATCCAGCCGTTCACCTTGGCCACGATCCGGTCGCGCTTGGCGGCCGTGCTGACGTCGAGGATGGCCTCGTCCCACTCCTCGTCGATGATGACGTCGCCCGAGGCGTCCCGCAGGAGGAGGTCCGCGTCCCACTCGTCCAGCTCGGAGGGCTGCACCTGGAAGGCGTTGACGTAACAGATGTTGTAGAGACCGGGGGCGGGCGACGCCTCGCGGTCACGGCTGACCACGCTCACACCGGCGGGCGGGGTGTACGCGCCGCCGATCTGGTAGTCGAACCCGGCGTGGGCCGGGGGGAGCGTGACGGCGGCGGCCGCCGCGCCCGCGGGGGAGGCGGAGAGAAGGGGGGCGACCAGCGCTGCCGTGAGGGCCGCGACCGCGGCGGAGATCCGGCGGGTGCGGGCACGATTGATGCTCACTGTCGAGCTCCAGAAGGATGGGGGGTACGTCCCCGCCTCGGACCCTGGAGTGATCCTGGCGACTCTGTCCGGACTTGCGGGGCCGTGGGGGCCCTGCGCTTACCGGCTAGGCGTACCTCTGGTGCCGCAGACTCAGCTCAGACGCTCAGCTCCGGCGTTTGGAGGAGTAAAGCGAGCGGGCCCACTCCGTGTCAACAGATCACAGGAACACAACTCTGCCCCACAGGCACCGAGTCGGTGCCCGTACGGGGTGCCCGTACGGGCGGGACCGGGCCCGTACCGGGCTCACAGGAGACGGACAGCGTGAGGCCATCTCACGCCCAGAATCGCTCCCTAGGGTCCCGTACATGACACCGAATCAGGCGGACCAGGAGCCGGACCACCGGCCGGACGACGAGCCGGACCAACGGCCGGACAGGGCGGTGAGCAGGAGGCGCGCACCGGCCGTCGGCCGCGGTGTCGTCACGGGCGCGGGGGCGGTCGCGGCCGGGTACAGCGCTTTCGCGGCGGACCCGGCGGGGAGCGCGGCGGCGTCCTCGTCCGGCGCCTCGTCCACCGGCTCGTAGCCGTGCGCCGCGAGGACGAGGCGCTGGCGCGGGCCGCGGCCGACGCCCTGCTGGCCGAGGCGGAACTCACCCCGAAACCGGGCCTCCCCGACACCCGCGAGGCGGACTTCGGCGCCCTGCGCTGGTCGGCCGGGTCGCTGGTGCCCGGCCTCGCGGCGATGGCCGCGGCGGCCCGCCGGGCGCCGGAGGGACCGAGCCGCCGGCTCCGGGCGGAGCTGGGCTCGATCGGCCGCTCCACCGAGCGCTCCATGGCCCGCGCCAACGCCGGTACGGCGCTGCACCACGGCGCGCTCTGGCCGCTGGGGCTGCTGGTGGCCGCCGCCGCGCTGGAACCGGCGCGGGCCCCGGACGAACTGCCCGCCGTCGCCCGCGCCATCGTCACCTTCACCGACGGGGCCGCCCCGCGCCGCCCCACCCCCGGTTCCGCGGTGGCCTCCCGCTACGGCGCGGCGGGCGCGCGGGGCGAGGCGCGGGCCGGATTCCCGCACGTACGGCGGGCGTTGGCGGCCCTGCGGAGCGCGCGGGACGCCGGGGCGCGGGAGACCGGGGCCCGGCTGGACGCCCTGCTCACCGTGATGTCCACCCTCCAGGACACCGGCCTGCTCCACACGGCGGGCCCGCACGGGCTGCGCCTGGTGCAGAACGGCGCCCGCGACATCCTCGACGCGGGCGGCACGGCCACGGCGGCCGGCCGCTCGGAACTGGCCGCCTTCGACACCCGGCTGCGCGCGGCGGGGCTACGGCCGAGGGGCAGCGCGCACCTGCTGGCGGCGACGCTCCTCGTGGACGGGCTGTGGTGGCGCGGCGGCACCCTGAGAGCCCAGGCCCAGCCGCAGCCGCAGGCGCCGCCCCGGTCGCAGCCGCAGGCGCACCCCCGGTCGCAGGTTCAGCACCGGTCGCAGGTTCAGCCCCGCGCGGCGGCCCGGCGGGGGGAGGCCCCCGTACCGGCATGACCGCGCGCTATCCCCCGGGCCCGTCGTCGCGCCCCTCGGCCGTACGCCCCTCGGCGGTGCTGCCCGGTGCGCCGCCGCCCTCCGCTCCGCCGCCCTCCGCTCCGGTGCCGGGGCGGCCGGGGCCGCCGGTGCGCCGGCCCGGCGGGTCCGGGGCGAGGTGACCGACCACCTCCGCCAGCTCCATGCATGCCTGCTCCACCCTGCGCCGGATGTTCCGCTGCTCGGTGACGATCGCCGCGAGCAGCAGCCCGGTCAGCGCGACCGAGCCGTTCAGCGCCTGGAGGCTGACCATGGTCTCCGTGAGGTCGTGGTGGGTGAAGGGCCCGACATGGTCGGTCGCCGCCCAGATCACCACGACGGAGACCAGCAGGGCGCAGGGCGCGCTGCCCGCCAGTTGGAAGCGCAGGGCCGCCCAGATCAGCAGCGGGAAGACGAGGAAGAGCAGACACAGCGGGCTCCGGGCGGCCACCGGGGTGACGACGACGGCCGTGACCACCAGCGCCGCCGCCTCCGCCCAGCGCCGGCCCCGGACCCGCCCGGCGCCGCCCGGCCCGGCCCCGCCCCGGTCGCCGCCCCTCCCCGGCAGCCGGACCCGGCGCAGCAGGAGCAGCAGCGGGGTGACCACCAGGACCCCCATCGCGTCCCCCGTCCACCACGCGGTCCACGTCGGCCAGAACCCGTGGCGCGGCAGCCGGTCGCTGAGCACCAGTACGCCCGTACCGATGGTCGCGCTGATCAGCATCCCGCCCAGCGCGCCCAGGAACACCAGCGCCACCCCGTCGCGCAGCCGGTCCACCTCAAGGCGGAAACCGGCCCGGCGGAGCATCAGATACGCGCAGACCGGGGCGAGGGTGTTCCCCACGATGATCACGACGTCCGACGGGTGGAAGACGCTGATGGTGACGATGCTCAGCAGCGCGCCGAGCGAGATCCCCGGCCAGACGCCCAGGCCCAGATGGAGCAGGCAGCCCAGGGCGACGCCGGTCGGCGGCCACAGCGGGGTGACGATCGCGCCCTCGACCCGCACCTGTCTGACCAGCCCGAGCTGCCCGAACGCGTAGTAGGCGACCGCGACGCCGAAGGCCGGCAGCGCACGGACGGTGAGACGGCGGAGTTGATCGGTACGCACCACACCGGCCATCAGACAGTGCGCGCCGCCGCACTCCGCCCAGGTCGGCCGTGACACGCTGCCGAAGCGGTCACACGGGCGGCCGGAGCCCCTCCGGCGCCGCGTCGTGGCGCAGGACGAGGACGGCGGCGTCGTCGGAGTGGCCGGTCAGCTCGGCCACCTTCATCACCTCGGCCGCCAGCTCCCCCGGCGCCGCACCCGCGCGTACGCCCTCGACGAGCACCCCCGCCACTGTGGCCAGGCCCTCGTCGATCGAGAACGAGGGTCCCTCGACCACCCCGTCCGTCAGCAGGACGAAGGCGCCCGCCTCGGTCAGCCTGCGCCGGGTCACCGGGTACGCCTCGCCCGGCTGGATGCCCAGCGGCAGCCCGCCCGCGTCCTCGGCGATCCCGGACCGGCCGTCGGCGGTGGCCCACACCGAGGCGACATGGCCCGCCCGCGCGCTGCGCAGCTCCCAGGTGACCGGGTCGAAGCGGAGGAAGGAGCAGGTCGCGAAGAGGCTGGAGCCCACCGAGAGCAGCAGGTCGTTGGCCCGGCTCAGCACCTCGCCCGGGTCCGTCGCCGTCGCGGCCACCGCCCGCAGCCCGATCCGTACCTGCCCCATGATCGCGGCGGCCTCGACATCGTGGCCCTGCACGTCCCCGACGCAGAGGGCGAGCGCCCCGTCGGGCAGCGTGAAGCCGTCGTACCAGTCCCCGCCGATGTCGAGCCCGTCGCGCGCGGGCGCGTACCGGGCGGCCGTCCGCAGCCCGGGGAGCGCGGGCAGCACGCCGGGCAGCATCTCGCGCTGCAACGCCTCGGCCAGCTCCACCCGGGCATGCTGGATCTCCGCGCCCCGGCGGGCCTGGGCGGTGAGCCGGCCGAGGGTGGTCAGCAGATCGTCGGCGCTCGTGGCCGGGGTGGACCGTGTGGGACGACGCCGGCTCATCCACCGCTCCGAGGTACGTCCGTCATGGACCGTCCGTCATGACCGCCCCGGGGGCCCCGTGGCGGCGTACCGACGGTGACCCGCGCGGGCAGCCCGAAACCCGGCCCGCACGAACCACCGCATCCATCATATTTCCGACACGCCCATTCCGCCCCACGGGCCGGTCACCCGGTCCCGGCCCCGGGGGCCGCCGTACCCCCACCCCGCCGGAAACGCCGCGTGCCCGCCCGCCGGGCCGCGGCAGGGGGGGGGGCGGGGGGGTGGGGGGGC